>DASRES010000078.1 GCA_035651955.1 Acidimicrobiia bacterium | reverse complement strand
CTCGACGTGGATCGCATCGCTCACGACATCCGCGGTGACGCGACGGCCGTCGACGATGGTGCCGTTCGCGGTGTTCAGGTCGCAGAGCAGCCAGGCACCGTCCTCGCGGCGGAGCTCGGCGTGGTAGCGCGAGACGTGCGGGTCGTCCACGACGACGTCGTTGTCCGTCGCGCGCCCGATGCGCACTCTGCTCGTCCCGTAGCGTCGCGAGACGACCGCGGTGGTCACCGCCCCGCCCGGGGTGACGAGCAGCGGGATCCCGTCGTCCGGATCCGCGAGCCGGATGACCGTCGGGCCGTCGATCACGAGACGCTCGACGCTTGCGCCGAGCACGAACGTGCCGTTCGCGCTGTGACGGTCCTCGATCACCCAGCCCTCACCGTTCCGGCTGAGGACTGCATGCACGCGCGACACGCGCGGATCGTCGACGCGCACGTCGGCCGAGGCGGACCGCCCGATCACGACCGTCGCGACGTCCTCCGCGAACGTCGCGTGCGTGTCCCCAACCTTGATCTCCACCGGCGGTGCCGTCATCCGCCCTCTGCCCCTGCCACACCGCCCCGGTGCGGCGCAGCATCATGGCGCGCGCCACGACGCGTGAAAAGTGGAAGCTGTCCGCACCCTTTTGGGAAGCGGAACGGCAAGCATGTTGCCGTCACGCTTCACGGAACGAGCTAGGCGGGGAGGACGCGCTCCGGCAAGGGGTGGCGGTAGAGGGCGGCCGCGTTCTCGCAGCACATCTTGCGCAGCTCGACGTTGGGGAGGTCGCCCCAGTACCGCTCGATGACGGCCTGCGTGTCGGGCCAGGTGCCGTCGCCGTGCGGGTAGTCGACCTCCACCATGATGTGGTCGACGCCGATCGTGTGGCGGGTGCAGATGGTCGACGGGTCGTCGATCGTGCAGAAACAGAAGTTCCGGCGCAGCACGTCGGCCGGGCGCTGGCCCCCGAAGCCGTCGAGCCCGTAGCCCGAGCGGTCGACGATGTTGTCGAGGCGGTCGATCAGCATCGCGACCCAGCCGACGCCACCCTCGGACATCGCGATCTTCAGGTTCGGGTAGCGGACCGCGTAGCCGGACCAGAGCCACTCCGCGCACGCGCTCAGGGACATCTGCCCGAACATCGTCGAGCCCAGCTGGATCGCCGGCGCACCGGGCGGCATCGGGTACATCCCCGAAGAGCCGACGTGCAGCGAGATCACGGTGTCGGTGTCCGCGCAGGCCCGGATGATGGGGTCCCAGTAGTCGTCGAAGATCGACGGCAGGTCGATGTTCTGCGGACGCTCGGGCAGCGTGACGGAACGGAACCCGCGCTCGGCGTTGCGGCGGATCTCCTGCGCGCCGAGCTCGGGATCGGTGAGGAACGTGATGCCGAGCGGGATGATCCGGTCCGGATAGGGCTGCCACCACTCCTCGTGGAGCCAGTCGTTCCAGGCCCTCGTGACGGCGAGCCCCAGCTCGGGATCCGAGCACTGCGAGAACACGCGCCCGCAGAACCCCGTGATCATCGACGGGAAGTTGAGCGAGGCCCACACGCCGTTGACGTCCATGTCGTGAACCCGCGCGTGGATGTCGAAGCAGCCCCGGCGCATCTGGTCGAACCGGAACGGCTCGACCCGAACGGTGTCGGGCCGCCGCCCGGCGACCGCGTTCATCCCGACCTGCGTGTAGCGCCCGCCGTCGAACTCCCACACCTGGTGACCGTGCTTGGTCTCGACGATGCGGGGGGCCAGCTCCTGCAGCGCGGCGGGAAGCCGCCCCTCGAACATGTCGGGCGGCTCGACGAGGTGGTCGTCCACGGAGATGACCGTGTACTTCACCTCACGCGGCTCCGGTTCCGGGAGGAACAGCTCGGGGTGCGGTTCGATCGTCGCGGTCATGCGAGGTCCTCCTCGGGCGGCCCCCAATTCTTGCAGGGGTGCCGACGGATCGGCCACCAGGACCACCGCGAGAAGTTGAGCGCCCACAGGGGCGGCCGGGTCGGTACGCTCGTGTCTCCACCGGGTGAAGAGAGGGGAAGGGTGCGGCGACTGGGTTCGGGCTACGCGCTCGAACGCATCGTGGGACGCGGCGGCACCGGCGAGGTGTGGCGTGCCCACGACGACGGCGGCGGGTCGGTCGCGGTCAAGATCCTGCGCCCCGAGTTCGTCGCCGACGACCACGTCGTCACCCGGTTCGTCCGTGAGCGCGACGTGCTGCGGTCGGTTCGCAACCCGCACGTGGTCGGCGTGCGCGACCTGGTCGTCGAGGGCGACACGGTCGCGATCGTCATGGACTACGTCGAGCACTCGGACCTGCGTGCGTTCATCCAGGACCAGGGCGGCGCGCTCGCGCCAGCCGTCGCGGTCCGCTTCGCGCGGGAGATGCTCGACGCGCTGGCCGCGGTGCACGGCGCCGGCGTCGTGCACCGCGACGTCAAGCCCGAGAACGTGCTCGTCGACATCGACGGCGACGGAGAGCCGATCGCCAAGCTGTCCGACTTCGGCATCTCGCGCCTCGTCGACGCCGCGACGGTCACGCGCATCACCGGCCTGATTGGCACGCCGCGCTACATGGCGCCCGAGCTGGGCACGGGGAGCGACCCGACGCCCGCGTCGGACGTGTACTCGGTCGGCATCGTCCTCTACGAGCTGCTCACCGGCCGGCCGCCCTTCGTCGGCGACCACCCCGTCGCAGTCCTGCGCGCGCACGCGCAGCAGCGCGTGCGCCGCCCGCGCGCGATCCCGCGCTCGCTGTGGGCCGTGCTGTCCCGGCTGCTCGCCAAGGACCCCGACGCGCGCTACCCCGACGCCGCCGCGGCCGCCGCCGCGCTCGCGGCCGTCGAGCCCGCACTCGTCGGCCTTCCTCCCCTCGTCACGACGCCCGCGAACGGTGCCGACACCGTGACCCCGCCGCGCCGGCACACGACCTTCGTCGAGGAAGCGAACGGGTCACGTGCCCACCGGACGGATTCGAACCGCAGCATCAGCGGTCGCGTGCTGTCGCTCGACCTGCCTCCGCGCGCGCGGCGGTCCGTGCTGCTCGGCGGTGCGTTCGCGTGCATCGCGAGCCTGATCATCTTCGTCGGACCCGTCGCGCTCCGCTCGCAGTCGCAGCCCAAGAGCGTCGAGCGCGCGTGGCTCGACTCGTACGACGGCTACGTCGTGCGACGCGAGTGGAAGCTGACGGGCGCGCACGGCAACGAGTTCCGCGCGACCGAGGTGATCATGGTGACGGACGCGCGTCTGAAGGCGAACACGCGCTATCTCGACGTGATCCCGAAGAGCCTCGCCGCGCGCGACACGGACATCGACTTTGTCGGGATCCCCCCGCAGGTCGTGCAGAAGGACCCGGTGTTCAACATCCCGCTCATGAACGCGTCGCGCGGCACGTTCGGCAACCTCAGCTATTCGATACGGGTCGGGAACGGTGCCCGGAGCGCGTCACGTCTGGACCAGTGGAACGCGGATCTCATCAGCGCGCGCAAGAACCTGCACGCGACGAACCCCGAGGTCCAGGTCCCGAAGACGTCGAAGTCGGTCGCGGCGAACCCCTCGCTCACCGACCCGAGCGGCAACACGAACCAGATCACGCAGGTCGCCTCGAAGACGACGCAGACGCCGCCCGCCGCGCTGCTCCAGTTGGTCGTCGGTCTGGTGAACCCCGCCGCTCCGACGACGGTCATCACCGACCCGACCCCGCCGGTGATCACGACGCCGGGTGACGGGACGTCGTCGACCACGACGACGACCGCGGCGCCGCCACCGACGACGACCACGACCGCGGCGCCGCCAACGACGACGACGGTCCCGGTGACGACCACGACGACAACGACCGTGCCGACGACGACCACGACGACGATCGATACGTCGACGACGACCACGACGACCACCACGACGAGCACGCCGCCCGTGAGCAGCGGCAGCACGTCGACGCCGCCGTCGTCGTAGCCCCGGCCCGGTCACACCGCGCTGTCGTGCGGGCCGGACCGGACGACGGATCGTGAGCGACGGCTCGCGAGATGGGCACTCCTACCTCTGGAGCGGAGCCACCCGCGCCCGCATACTCGAAGGGAACCAACTGGGGCAGGGTTCCGAGTAGGCGGGGTATCGGCGATGCAGCCGGTACCCCGCCTTCTTGCTACTCCGGCCGGCGGGGCGCGATGCCCAGCTGGAACGCGAGACGGGTCAGGTCGGCCCGGCGGCGCAGTCCCGTCTTCTCGTGGATGCGGTCGAGGTGGGACCGCACCGTCCGGATGCTGATGTAGAGCGCGTCGGCGATCTGCTTGTCCGTTGCGCCGCCCGCGATCAGCGCGAGCACCTCACGCTCGCGGCCGGTGATCGCCTCCTCGTCCTGCGCGTCGGTGCTGATGTCGACGCGCACGACGCCCGGGCGCACCCGCACGGTGCGCCCTCGCGCGACGACCTCGACGCGCACGCCCCCGCGGCCGTCGGGTGCGAGCTGCAACAGATGGTCGCCGATCTCGACGCGCAACGGACCGTTCACGACGGCCGATCGCACGCGACGGCGATCGACGACGACACCGTTGCCGCTCCCGATGTCGCGCAACTGCCATCGCCCGTTCGGCAGGCGCGCGATCTCCGCGTGATGACGCGAGACCGTCGCGTCGTCGAGGACGACGTCGTTGTCCGGCGCGCGGCCGATGTGCACGACGTCGACGTCACCGCCGGCGACCGCGACCGGTGAGGACGACCCCTCGGGCGTCAGCAGGATCGAGATCCCCTCGTCGGGATCGGCGAGGCTGAGCATCGTGGGTGAGTAGATCTCGACGACGCGCACCGGCTCGCCGTCGAGAAACGTCCCGTTCGCGCTGTCCTGGTCCTCGAGCTGCCAGACCTCGCCACGGTGGCGGATGATCGCGTGCACGCGCGAGACGCGCGGATCGTCGACCTGGACGTCTGCGCTCACGGTCCGTCCGATGACGATCTCGCGCGCGTCCACCGGGAACGACTTGTGGAAGTCGCCGACGCTGACCTCGAGCACGGCTGGTTCCATCAACTCGCGGGCAGCAGCTGCGTCGTCGCCGGGACGGTGGGCACGGCTGACGCGCTACACGCTCGGGACGTCGTCGTCCAACCATGACCGTCCGAGACGTACGTCGTGCCCGACCCGGCCGGCTGCACCAGTGCACCGGCGGGGAACCGCGCGGTGCCGAACACGGGCACGGTGATCGTGCCCTTCGGGACCGTCACCGCATGGGCGGGGTCGAAGTGCAGCGCCGCCGCGTCCCCGGCGCCGACGGCCACGCGCTGACCGTCGACCACCAGCCACAGCTGGCCGCCGGGGCCGTCCTGCAGCAGCGTCCCGTCACGCGGGGAGACCGGCAGCGTGGCGAGCCAGTCGGCGTCGGCGGGGACAGGCGAGCCCGCGGCGAAGTCGCCGATCGACCCCGTCGCCACACGCGCACCACCGGCGACGACCGTGACCGTGTGATTGTCGCTCGTGAACGCCGCGCCGTCCGCCACGTCGACGAGGTCGGCGGGAACGCCGATCCCCGGTTCGCACGGCAGCCGTGCGGCGGCGGCCGACGCGTGCGCGGAGCCGACGACGACGTCGACACGCAACTCGCGCGTCCCCAGCCGCGCGGTGAGCACCGCGGCGCCCGGCGAGCCGGCCTGGACGATCGGCCGCGAGTCCGCCCGCGTGCCACTCACGACACGCGCGACGTGCCCGTCCGACGACGACCAGGAGAGGCCGGCCAGCAGCGGCGCCTTCGCCGCCTCACCCGCGGTCGTGACGCCCGAGACGTTCAGGTATGCGCGCTGATCGCGGTCGAGCGTGAGGACGGCGGGTCGTGCTTCGGCGTCGGCGAGCCGCGCCGCCGCGTAGAGGTCGAGCGACTGCTCCCACTGCTCGATGCGGCGGACGTCGAGGCCGGTCGCCGTGACGGTGCGGTGGTACGAGATCGTCGTCGACTGCCCGGGCGCAAGCTTGACCGTGTACGACGTGAGCCGTCGCGTCGTGCCGCCTTCCAACGGCAGCTCGTCGATGGTGTCGACGGGGCTCGAGCCGACGTTCATGACGTGCAGCGTGACGTCGACGCGGCTGCCGTCGTGGCCGGAGAGGTCCCAGCTCCGCGCCATGACGACCTGGGAACCGAACGACGTCTGCAGCATCGGAGGGGCCGTCAACCGGACATGGTCGGAGGCCGCGCTCGCGCGACTGCGGGAGACCTCGGTCGCGACCCCGATGCCGACGCCGGCGAGGACGAGCGCGACCACGACGACACCGATCACGACGCCGCGGCGACGTCGACGCGTCGAGACCCGACGTTCACGATCGGTGCCGTCGCGGTGCGCGGTCGCACCGCGCGGCGGTGTGTGCGGCACGTAGGTCGGGGACTCGTACGCGTCGGCACGCGCGGCCGACGCGGCGCGCGCGTCCGAGCTGTCGATCTCCTCGACGTGCGCTCCGCCGTCCAGCGACGCGCGCAGGCGGCTCGCCGCGACGCGGGCGCTCGGCGGACGCCGGCGCGGGTCCTTCGCGAGCAACGCCACGAGCTGGTTCCACACCGCGCCGGGCAGGTCGGGCAACCGCAACGGCGGCTCCTCGACGTGGCGACGCAACACCGCGACCGCGGGACCACCCGCGAACGGTGTGCGACCCGAGAGCAGCTCGTAGAGGAGGATCCCCGCGCTGTAGAGGTCAGCCGCGGGTGTGAGGTCCCGTCCCTCGACGACCTCGGGAGCCATGTAGTCGGGCGAGCCCACGAGCGACGACGGCGTCGTCGACGAGGGTGACGACCGCAGCAGCGTCGCGATCCCGAAGTCGGTCACGCGCACGACCAGGTGGTCGCCGTCGCGCGTGACGAGGACGTTCTCGGGCTTGAGATCGCAGTGGACGACGCCGCGCTCGTGGGCCGACGCGAGCCCGTCGAGCACCTGCGCGGCGACGTCGACCGCGACGTCGACGGGCAGCGGACCCTCGCGGCTCAGCAGCGCGCGCAGGTCACCGCCGTCGACGAAGTCGGTGACGAGCGCGACCGTCTCCCCTTCGACGACGAGGTCGCGCAGGCCGACCGTGTGCGGATCGGCGAGGCGGGTGAGGATCGCCCGCTCGCGCAGGAACCGCTCGACGACGTTCGGGTCGGACGCGAAGTCGGAGCGCAGGAACTTGACCGCGACGGGGTCACCGGTGCGCCGGTCGAGCGCGCGGTGCACGACGCCCGTCGCACCACGTCCGATGCGCTCGTAGACGACGTAGGAGCTGCCGAGGGCGCGAGCGCCTTCCTCGTTCACCGTCGGCGAGCCGCCCTCCGTCGCCGTCACCCGATCTGCCCTCGCCGCCTCGACGCTCGTCCTGACGTCCACCGCGACCGGGGCATCATCGCCCCCCGACCCCGCGTGCAAAGACCGCCCACGACATCGCGTGGCGGCCCGGATCCGCCGCTCGTACCCCGCCCCACGTTCGACCGCAGAGACCCTCCTCCACCGCCGACGCGACCCGGAACCGTGGACGGTGCCCTCCCTCGCCCTGGCGCCCACGGACCGGGGACATGATCGCACGCGGCGAGGCCGCGAGCCCATGGCGGTGGCCGTGACCTGCCCGGACACGAGGCGATTCAGTCCCGGCGGCCGCGCGCCGATACCGCGCCCATGGGTGGAAGGAAGACGGGGGCCTTCGTCGCGCGGCCGGTGCGGATCCTCGGCGTCCTCGTGCTCGCGCTGGGGACCTTGCTGGTCGCTCCCGGGATCGCGTCCGCGGTCTCGCTGCCGGTCCCGGAGCCGACGCCGGCGCCGTACGACGCGAGCCGGCCCGGCAACCCGATCGGGCGGATCGTGATCCCGGCCGCCGGTGTGGACCGGGTCCTCTACGACCAGGTCACCGCGTTGTCGATCGACAAGGGCCCGTCGCACTGGCCGGGGACGGCGATGCCGGGCCAGCTCGGCAACGTCGTCGTCGCCGGGCACCGCACCACCCACGGGTCGCCGTTCCTGCATCTCGGCGACCTGCACCCCGGCGACACGATCACGTTCGTCATGCCCTCGGGGACGTTCACGTACCGGGTCACAGGCAGCGAGGTCGTCTCGCCGAGCGCGATGTGGATCGTGGACCAGCACGACGCGTACGAGGTCACGCTGTTCACCTGTCATCCGCCGGGATCGGCGACCGAGCGACTCGTGATCCACGGCGTGCTGGTGCCGAACCCCGCTCCGGCCGCGCCGGTGGTCACGCCCGCGCTCACGCCGGCGGCGCACCGCGTCCCCGCCGCGAGCGCGGCGGGCGGTCCGTTCCGCCTCGTCTGACGGCCGCGCTGCGCTGCGCCTACTGTTGGTAGCGCTCGACGGTCTCCGGGCCGCGCGCCGTCGCGGCGTCGGGGTCGGTGCCGAACTCGCGCCGCGCGCGCCGCTGCCGGAGCAGGTCCCAGCACTGGTCGAGCTGCACCTCGAGCGCGCGCAGGGTGTCGAGCTCGCGCTCGTTCAGGCCCACGCCCTCGCCGTGGCGGGTCCGGAGCTCGTGCTCCTGGCGGACGAGGTCGTCGATCCGGTTCACGAGGTCACGGTCGTCCACGGCGCATCCTCCAGGCGGGGGTTCCACGCGGCATCGTCGCGCGGAACCGGACCGCCCGTCGTGCCCGCGGTCGGGCTACGCGGCGTGGCGTTGTGAGACGTAGCGACGCGTCGCCTCGCGCACCGCGTGCGTCACGAGCTCCGGGTGACGGGTCGCGGCGTCGTCGAGCGCGGCCTCGAGCGCGCGGTCGTCGTGCTGCGCGACGACATCGGTGAACCCCGGGACCGCGAACGCGAGCAACCGAGTGAGCTCGTCGTCGGACGCGCGGCCGTGCTGCACGGCGACCGCGATCGGCCGCAGCGCGTCCGCCTCGTTGCGCGCGCCGCGCACGG
Source organism: Acidimicrobiia bacterium (assembly GCA_035651955.1). Taxonomy (NCBI): domain Bacteria; kingdom Bacillati; phylum Actinomycetota; class Acidimicrobiia; species Acidimicrobiia bacterium. The sequence goes on along the minus strand of DASRES010000078.1, from coordinate 26,380 downwards.
CGTTCGGCCCGTGCGGGTTGAGCTCGAAGCTGCCGTCGTGGAGGAACAGCAGGTGCGCGCGGACGAGACGCTCGATGGGCGCGTCGAGCTCACGCACGCCCGACACCACGCGTGCGTCCTCCCACGACACCGGGTCGTCGTCGTGCGTGGCGAGGAAGCACAGCGCCCAGTACAGCGACGACGCGTCGCGATCGAGGTCGTCGAGCGCGAACGCGGCGAACTCGGGTCGGCAGAGATGACGGCGCCAGTAGCGGTACCGCTCCTCGGCGCGCTCGTCGCGCTCCGCCACGCACGCGCGGCAGGGACACGTCGCGACGGGATCGCGGTGACCGCACAGGACGCAACTACGGTGGTCGTCGCGCCGGTCGGCGCGGGATCGGTAGACGAGACCCGTGCTGCAGCGCGGGCAGCGGCCGGGCGCCTCGATCGGCGTGACGTGCTCGGCGAGACGGGTGCTCGCCGGGATCCGCTGCGTGCCCTTGCCCGGCTGGACGAGCTCGATCTCGAAGCGGCGCGCGATCACCTCGGCTGGCTCGTCAGTGTCCCAGTAGGCGCGATCGAGGTCCGCCTGGAGGTGCGGGTCGAGTCCGGCACGAGCGTGGGCATGCAACACGAACGACCTCCCGCCTGCCATCCCGTGGACGCGCCCGTCCGGCGCGCCCGGGTACTCCGCCTGGCTGGCTCAGGTGTCACCATACCCGACAGGAATCACACCGGTGTAACTTTCAGCGACCCTCCGGCCACGAGGGGCGCTCGGGCTCATGCCGGGCCGAACAGCGCCGCGGTGTCGCCGGTGCGCAGGCCGGACGCGACGTCGCCCACGAAGCGCGTCACGGCGCGGTACATCCCGCCGCCGAGGCTCACGCGCCGGACACCGAGCTCGCGCAGCGTCGCGACGTCGGGAGCCGCGCGCGTGAGCAGGACGTTGACGGGCGCGGGGTCGAGCGCACGCACGAACCGCTCGATCATCGACGCGTCGGCGAGCGTGATCGGGTAGACGCAGTCGGCGCCGGCGTCGACGTACGCACGGGCGCGCGCGATCCCGTCGTCGAGCACGGCCGCGTGATCACGCGAGCGGACGAACGAGTCGACGCGCGCGTTCATCACGAGCGGTACACCGGCACCGTCGAACGCCGCGCGCAGGGCACGGAGCCGCGCCACCTGCGCGTCGACGTCGGTCAGCGCGTGCGTGGTGTGGTCGGTGTCCTCGAGATTGAAGCCCGCGACCGAGGCCTCGACGAGACGCGCGGCGAGGTCGTCCGCGGCGAGCCCGTACCCGGACTCGACGTCCGCGGTGACGGGAACGTCGACGGCGCGCGCGATGCGGGCCGCGGCCGCAAGCATCTCGTCGGCGGGTGCCTGCTCGTGGTCTGCCCAGCCGAGGCTCTCCGCGACCGCGGCGCTCGACGTCGCGACGACCGGGAACCCGGCGTCGACGACGACCTTCGCGGTCGCGGCGTCCCAGCAGTTCGGGAGCACGAGCGGCTCGGGACCCTGGTGCAGCCGGCGCAAGGTCGCGACGCGGTCGGGCGACGTGGGCACGTCACCCATCTTGTCCGACGGAGAGCGCCTCAGCCGGCGGCGAGCTCGTCGGGCGACGGGAGTGCGGACGGCGCCACGACGCGCGGCCCGTACACCCGGGCGTCGCTCATCACGGTCGCGTCGGAGCCGTTGACGCTGTAGACGACGACAGGACCGGCGCCGGGCGCGTCGACCACGTGGCCGCCGTACGTGAACTCGGTGCTGCCCGCGGGCACGGGCGTCAGCGCGATCGTCCCGTCGTCGTCGTTGACCGCGCGCCACGGACCCTCCGGTGTGCTCGCGTACCACGCCGTCACGTCCCCCGAGAGCATGTCCCAGCGCTTCGCGACGCCGAGCCAGCCGGACCCGTAGCGGACGACGTTCAGCGACGAGCTCGGTCCGGCGTCGGGTGAGAGGTCCGCGGCGGTGAACGTCATCGGCGTCGCGGCCGACGGGTCGGCGGACCACTCGCTCCCGTCCCAGAACTGCCAGCCGCCCGAGAGATCGGCCGGGACGCGCGCGACGTACTGCCCGGCCTGCGGGAGCAACCAGCCCGGGACGGACAGCTCCCCGTACACGTACGCGAACCCGTCGTCACCGACCGCCACGGACGACCCGTACGCGGGCGCGTCGCCACCCGCGGGGAACGGGAGCGCGCTGATCGACTGCACGCGCAGGTCGGGAAGGCTCAGTGTCGCGAGGCGCATGTCGACGGTCGTCCAGTCCCAACCCGGCAGTCCGGCCGTCTGGCGCATGCGCATGACGAACACGTGCACCGAGCGGCCGGACGCGTCGGCCCATCCGTGCGCCGGCCAGTACCACTCGCCCGGCTCGGGCGAAGGGAAGAGATCGGCGACGTTCGCGGCCGTCCCGCCCATGGTGGGCTGGAAGCACCGGCCCGTCTGCACCAGCGCGGAGCTGCGCACGAGGCGCGTCGGCGGGACGCGACGGTTGGCGACGACCGGTCCCGTGAACGTGTCGCCGAAGAGCCACAGCACCCGGCCGTCGGGCAAGGGGATCGCGGCCGCGCCGTCACCGCCGCTCCACACGGGCCCGCGCGTGTCGAACGCGCGCTGGTAGTCGGCCGCGCTCGTGAGCCGCGCGACGCACGTCGCCGGGTTCGCGTTCGCCGCGGGCGCGGGAGCGACGGTCGCGCACGCGCCCAGCACGAGCGCCAGCACGATCGTGCCGGCGATCGTCGTCGCGCGCGCGCGACGGCTCTGGACGCGAAGGTCCCTCACGCGTTGCTCCCGGACTTCGACGCGGCCGAGCCGCGAAGACCACTGCTGTCAGGCCCTGCCCGCCTGCGCGTCCGCCGGCGTCACGCCGGCGACGGCCCGTTCTGATCGGCAGGCGCGCCGCGCGCTTGAAGGGAAGCCGTCAGTCCCGGGTCGCGTCGAGCAGCGCCACGATCTCGGACGGCCCGAGCGGCTGGCGCGTCGGTTGCACGCCGAAGGGCGCGAGCGCGTCGGCCACGGCGTTGAACACCGCGGGCACCGAGCCGATCGCGCCGCCCTCCCCCATCCCCTTGTGCCCACCCGGGGTCGCGGCGGGCGTCTCGACGTGGCCGTACTCGATCGTCGGGACCTCGACGGCGGTCGGGAGGAGGTAGTCGAGGAACGTCGTCGTGAGCGGGTTGCCCTCGTCGTCGTAGACGACGTGCTCGTAGAGCGTGCCGCCGATGCCCTGGACCACGCCGCCCGCGATCTGGCCCTCGACGACCATCGGGTTGATCATCACGCCGCAGTCCTCGCTGACGACGTAGCGGGTCAACGTGACGTGACCGGTGTCGACGTCGAGGTTGCACGTGCACACGTGGCACGCGTTCGAGTACATGACGGGCGGCGCCTTGAACCGCGCGACGACCTCGAGGCCGGGCTGCGTATCGGGCGGGAGCGCGTCGGACGTCGCGTACGCGACCCGCGCGACGTCCGCGAGCGTGATCGCGCGCGACGGCGTGCCGCGCACCGAGATGCGGCCGTCCTCGACGTCCAGGTCCTCGGGCGCGGCCTCCATCATGTGCGCGGCGATCGCGACGACCTTCTCGCGCACGTCGAGCGCGGCCTGGCGCGCGGCCGAGCTGAGGATCGGCGCGCTGCGGCTGCCGCCCGTCCCGCCCCCGAACGGCGCGACCTCGGTGTCGCCTTGGTGCACGACGACGTCGTCGACATGCACGCCGAGGTGCTCGGCGACGACCTGCGCGACCGTCGTCTCGAGGCTCTGCCCGTGCGAGCCCGACCCGACGAACACGTTCACGGTGCCGTCGGGCTCGACGCGCACGTTCGCGGCCTCGACGCCGAGCGCGCCCATCCCGGTCTGCGGCTCGATGTAGAGGCCGATGCCGATCCCCAGGTTTCGGCCCTCACCACGGGCGCGCGCCTGCTCGGCGCGGAAATCGTCGTAGCCGGCGAGCGCGACGGCCTGCTCGAGCGTCTCGGCCGGCGACACGTTGTCGTACACCATCCCGGTCGCGGTGGCGTACGGGAGCTCGTCGCGACCGATGACGTTGCGGCGTCGCAGCTCGAGCGGGTCCATCCCGATCGTGCGCGCGACGGCGTCCATCATCTGCTCGCGCGCGACCGTCTCCATCATCCACGGCCCGCGGTACGCGCCCCGCCCGCAGGTGTTCGTCCACACCGCGGTCGTCGACCAGCCGATGCGCGGGATGCGGTACGGCCCGGGAAACATCATCGCGACGAAGATCCCGGTGCCGCCGGTGCCGCCGTTGGCGTACGCGCCGGCGTCCTCGAGGTGGTCGACACGCGCACCGACGATGCGACCGTCGCCGTCGACACCGATGGTCGCGGTCACCCGGTCAGTACGCGCGTGGTTCGACGCGAGCAGGTTCTCGCGGCGGTCCTCGATCCACTTGACCGGACGGCCGAGGAGGTGCGAGGTGAGGACGACCGTCATCTCGTCGCGTGGCATGAAGTACTTCTGGCCGAACCCGCCGCCGACGTCCTGTTGCATCACGCGTACGCGGTTCTCGGTGATCCCCAGGATGCGGGCGCACGTACGCCGGACCTCGTGCGGGTTCTGGCTGGACATCCAGACGCGCAGCTCGCCCGCGTGCGCGTTCCAGTCGGCGACGACGCCGCGCGTCTCCATCGGTGTCGGCGTCTGCCGGTGCTGCACGAACGTCTGGGTGACGACGTGCGCCGCGTTCGCGAGCGCGTCGTCGAGCGCGGGATCCGGCGGCGTGGCCATCGTCGTCGCGACGTTCGACCCCAGCTCGGGGTGGACGAGGTTCTCGGTGTCGGCCGCGGCGCGCTCGAAGTCGACCACCGGGGTGAGCGGCTCGTAGTCGACCTCGACGAGCTCGCACGCGTCCTCGGCGACGTAGCGGCTCTCCGCGACGACGAGCACGATCGGGTCGCCGACGAAGCGGACGTCGTCCGCGGCGAGCGGGCGGACGGGTGCGGACGGCCCGTTCGTACCGTCGGCGAACATGCTCGGCACCATCGGCCCCGCGGGGCGACCGTTGAGCTCGCGGGCCGTGAGGACGGCGTGCACGCCGTCGAGCGCGCGTGCGGCGTCGACGTCGAGACGGGTGATGCGCCCGCGGGCGACGTCGCTGCGGACGAACGCCGCGTGCAGCATGCCGGGCACGGTGACGTCGTCGACGTAGCGGCCGTGACCCGTGACGAGGCGCGGGTCCTCCTTGCGCGTGACGGACTGGCCGACGAACCGACCCGCGGTGTGCGCCGGCGTGGTGGTCGTCATGCGGTGACGCCCGCGCCGGCGCCCGCATTGCGTTCGGCCACGCGTTCGGCCGCGAGGTGGACGGCCTTGATGATCCCCTGGTACCCGGTGCAGCGGCAGAGGTTGCCCGACAGCGCCTCGCGGATCTCGGCGTCGGTGGGGTGCGGGTTGTCGCGCAGGAACGCGGTCACGGACACGACGAAGCCGGGCGTGCAGAACCCGCACTGCAGACCGTGCGCGTCGCGGAACGCGGCCTGCACGGTGCTCAGCTCGCCGTCCGGTTCGGCGATGCCCTCGATCGTCGTCACGTCCGCACCGTCCGCCTGCACCGCGAACATGAGGCACGAGCGCACGGCCGCGCCGTCGACGAGGACCGTGCAGGCGCCGCACACGCCGTGCTCGCACCCGAGGTGTGTTCCGGTGAGCGCGCAGTCCTCACGCAGGAAGTCGGCGAGCGTCTTGCGCGCGTCGACGTGCGCGCGCCGTCGTTCGCCGTTCACGGTCATCGTCACGTCGAGCGCGGTCCCCTCGATCATCACGGTATGTCCTCCTCCGCCCGGCGGATCGCGTCTCGGAGCGTCTTGCGGGCGAGGTACTCCCCGACTCGGCGCCGGTACGACGCTGACGCGTGCACGTCGTCGACCGGTGCGGTGTCGCGCACCGCGAGCGCGCCGAGCTCGCGCAGGTCGTCGTCCGACGCGGGGTGGGTGCCGACGAGCGCCTGCTCGGCGTCGGTCGCGCGGACGGGTGCCGGTCCCATCCCGAACAGCGCGATGCCGGCACGGGTCACGTTCGACGATCCGTCGAGCTCGACCGCGGCGATCGCGCCGGCGAGCGCGAAGTCGCCGTGACGGCGCGCAACCTCGTCGCACGCGAACCCGCAGCGGCCCTCCCACACGGGAAAGCGGACGGCGACGAGGAGGTCGTCGGCGCCGAGCGCGGTCTGCCAGGTCCCCTCGAAGAACTCTTGCGCGGGGACCTCGCGCGTCCCGCTGCTCGACGCGACGTCGAAGCGCGCGTCGAGCGCGAGTGCGACCGCCGGGTACTCGGACGCGGGATCGGCGTGCGCCAACGAGCCGCCGACCGTCCCCCGGTTGCGGATCTGGAAGTGGCCGATCAGCGGCGTCGCCATGGCGAGCAGCGGGACGTCGCGCGCGACATCGCCGTCGTGCTCGACGGTCGCCTGGGTCGTCATCGCACCGACGCGCAGCGTGCCGTTGGTGCGCGCGACGCCGCGCAGCTCGTCGACCCGGTTGAGGTCGACGAGATGCTCGAAACGCGCGAGTCGGAGCGCGAGCATCGGCACGAGGCTCTGCCCGCCCGCGAGCGGCTTCGCCTCGTCGCCGTGCCGCGCCAGGAGGTCGACGGCCTCCGCGATCGTGGTCGGCGCGTGGTACTCGAACGGTGCCGGCTTCACGGCCGGCAACCTACCCGGCTAGCCGCTCCAGCTGTCGAGGCGCTCGCCGCCCGGGTCGTCGACGGTGCGGCACTCGCGGCCGAGCAGCATCGTCGTCCGCACGGGTGGCTCGTAGCGGGCCCAGCCCGGCTCGCCGTCGCGCGCGAACGCGCACCACGCGGCTCGCATGCGCGTCGACAGCGCCTCGGCCTCCGTGCCGCCACCGACGAACGCGTGCCAGCCCTCGCGGTCGAACGTGCCGAACGTGAACGGCAGGTCCACGGCGTGACAGGCGCGCAGCGCGCCATCGTGCGCGGCGGCCGGCCACGTGAACACGTAGCCGTAGGTGCGGTTCCCCCGGCGCGCGTGCCCGTCGGCGACACGGCGCGCGGGAAGCGACATCTGCACGTCGGTCGTCATGTCCGACCAGAGATCGGCGGGCGACGCGCGGTGCGGCCGCGCCGTCCGCGTGTACGTGTCGACGACGGCGTCGACGTCGACCTCGTCACGCAGGCGCGTGACGTGCCGCGCGAGCGTCACCCGATCGGCCGGGAACGTGCTCGGGTCGAGGAACAGGCGCATCTCGTCCGCGGTGATGCCGATCACGAGGTCGACGCCGTCGGCCGAGATCGCGACGTCGGGTGACGCGGTGACGACCGCGCCGTCGGCCACGGGATGGAACGGCATGAGGCCGACGCTCGGTAGGAGCGCCGCCGCGGCCTCGTCCTGCGCGGCGAGGATCCGCTCGACGGGGACGGCACGAAGCGCGTCGAGGTCACCGGGCCCGGCGCCGAGACACTCGGCGAACCGAGCCGCGACCTCTGCGGCGCGCTCGGGCGTGAGCGTGAAGTCGGTCGCGCCGCTCTGCGCGATCGCGCGCTGGAACAGCCCGCGCGCAGCGGGGGCGGCGAGGAGATGGAGCACACACCCGCCGCCGGCGGACTCGCCGAAGATCGTGACGCGGCTCGGGTCGCCGCCGAACGCGGCGATGTTGTCGCGCACCCAGCGCAACGCGGCGATCTGGTCGAGCAGGCCGCAGTTCGGCGCGTCGAGCGCGCAGAACCCGAGCGCGCCGAGGCGGTAGTTGCACGACACCACGACGACGTCGCCGTCGGCCGCGAGACGCATGCCGTCGTACGTCGCCAACGACGACCCGCCGAGCTGGAACGCCCCGCCGTGGAGCCACACCAGGACCGGCCTCCGTGCGCCCGCGTTCACCGCCGGCGTCCAGACGTTGAGGGTGAGGCAGTCCTCGCTCGTCTCGCCGACGGTCATGCCGGGCACGAGCCCGTTGAGCACGTTCGTGGGGCGCTGCGGTGCCGACGGGCCGAAGCGTGACGCGTCACGTGGCTCGCGCCACGGGTCGGGCGCCTCGGGCGCCGCGAAGCGCAGCGCGCCGACGGGCGGGCGCGCGAACGGGATGCCGCGGAACACGTCGACGGCGCGCCGGTCACGCTCGCGCACGACCGCGCCGAGCACCGGACCGCTCGTCGTGTCGACGACGCCCACCCGTCGTCCCCCTTCACGCCACCCGTGCGGTGGCCGTCAGCCGCCGTAGTTCATGCCGGTCGACCGCAGCAGCAACGGCGTCTTGGAGTCGTCGCGCACGCCCGCGTTCACGACCTCGGCGACGAACACGCTGTGGTCGCCGCGCTGCACCTTGTCCGTCACGCGCGCCTCGAACCAGTACGGCAGGTCGACGAGGAGCGGGCACCCCGTCTCCGGGCCGGGCTCGAACTTGTAGCCGTTCAGCTCGTCGCCCTCGACCTTCGTCGTGCGGAAGAACGCCTTCCCGATGTCGAGCTGGTCTTCGGCGAGCACGTTCACCGCGAGCTCGTTGGTCTTCAGCACGATGCGGTGCGTGTCGCTGTCGGTCTTGACGCCGACCATGATGAGCGGCGGCTCGAACGACGCCTGCGACAGCCAGTTGATCCCGGCCGCCGAGTACTCGTCGCCGTCCTTCGCGGTGACGACGAACAAGCCGTAGTTGATCGCTCGCAACGCGACCTTCTTCGCCTGCGGGTCCACGGGCTCCCTCCGCGATCGACGACTGGAGGGACCCTACCGCTGCGGCAGGCTCGACCGAGCGGGTGTCAGTGACGCTTCACTGAGCGCTGAGTCGGCTCTCGACCGACTCAGGCTTCACTGAAGCGTGAGTGACACGGGTCAGAGCTGCCGGCGGCCGCGCTCGACGACGGCGCCGCGTCGTGCCTCGATCGACGCGGGGTCGAAGCCGCCGCCCTCCCACGCCCGGCTCACGCGGTCCTCGATGACCCAGCCCTCCTCGAGCGTCGTCAGCGTGACCTCGTCGTATGTCTTGAACAGGCGGCGCACGCCGGCCTGGTCGTTCGAGACGATGTCGAGCGCGAGCGCGCGCGTGAACGGCAGGAGCTCGTCGTGCGGGACGACGTGGTTCACCAGCCCCCACGTGAGGGCCGTGTGCGCGTCGACGAAGTTGCCGGTCGCGCTCATCTCGCGCGCGCGGCGCACGCCGACGGACTGGCACAGCATCACGGTCAGACCCCAGCCCGGTTGCACGCCGACGCGCGAGTGCGTGTCGGCGAACCGGGCGCGCTCGGACGCGACGAGGAAGTCGCACGCGAGCACGAGCTCGAGCCCGCCCGTGATCGCCACACCGTTGATCGCGCCGATGAGCGGCTTCGTGCGGGGCGGGAGCGGGCCGCGGTACGGGAGCCGCCCGTCGTCGTCGGGCGGGTTGCCCGCGCCGACCTCCTTGAGATCGATCCCGGCGCAGAACGCGGGATCGGCGCCGGTCAGGATCGTCACGTCGACGTCGTCACGCGCGTCGAGCTCCGTGATGACGGCCGGGAGCCGGCGACGGACCGCGCTGTTGAGCGCGTTGCGCGCGTCGGGCCGGTTCAGGGTGACGACCGCGACACGGTCGGCAACGTCGACGAGGACGACGTCGTCGCTCATCGCCGCGCGCCGAGCAGCTCGGGATGGCGTGCCTCGACCATGCGCCGGATGCCGTCACGCCAGCCGACGCGGGCCTCGCCGACGAGCTCGTGCATGCGGGTGTTGTCGGTCGTGACGCTGCCGATCGTCGCGTCGGTCACCACGAACTCGGGCTCGAGGCCGGTGAGCTCACCGAGGTACGTGCACCACTCCTCGATGCTCGAGACCGGCCCGGCCCAGTTGACGATCGTCGCAGGGACGGACGCGATCTCGAGCAGGCGCGGGATCTGCCGGATGATGTCGTCCTCGTGGATCGGGTTGAACCGGTTCGGCTGCTCCGGGTGCAGTTGGATCGGCATGCCGTGGAGCATGAACTCGAGGTGCCATGCGGGCCAGCCGCCGTTGTCGCCGTACGGCACGTTGAGGCGGGCGATCGTCGTCGGCAGGTTCCACTGGCGGGCACCCAGCCGGGCCACGACCTCGGCCGAGATCTTGGCGATGCTGTACGTCGGCATCATCACGCGGTGGTTGTCGCCGAGCGGGTCCGTCTCCCGCAACGGGTGCTCGGGCCCCTGGTGCTGGTACACCGCGGTCGACGAGCACTGGAGGAACGCCGTCGCGCGCCGGCAGTGCGCCATCAGCAGACCGGTCGCCTCCGCGTTCGCGGCGAGGTCGCGGTCCCAGTCGCCGTCACCGCCGCGCACGACCGCGAGGTTCAGGACGTAGTCGAAGTCGTCCGGCAGCGCGTCGAACTCGCCCGTCGCCAGGTCGAGCGCGACGCAGTGCACACCGAGCGCGTCGAGACGCTCGCGAGCGGCCGGGTCCGAGAACCGCGCGACGCCCCACACGTCGTTGTCGCGCGCGAGTGCGCGCGTGATCGGTTCCGCGACCTGACCCGTCGGCCCGGTGACGAGGATCTTCTTCCCGCTGAGCGCGTCCGTCATCGCCCCGGAGACTACGTGGCTCGCCTCTCCGGCGACGGCGGCGGCTACTGCGTCGCGGTCGCGTGGGCGCGCTCCGCGATGCGGAGCACCGCGGCGAGGTCGTCGGTGGGCGGGTCGACCTGGAGCGTCGGGCCGTCACCGTGACGGAACAGCAGGCGCCGGGCGTCGCGGATGCCGGCGAGCAGCGCGTCGTGGCCAGGAATGCGGAACGCGAGCCGCAGCTCCATGTGCTCGCCGCTGACGAGGTACTGGACCTGGAGGCGAGCGGCGAGGGTGCCGAAGCCCTCCTCGGCGACGAACGTCCAGCGGCCCTGGTGCGGCGTCGGTTCGCCGGCCTCGGCGGCGGCCGCGAGGAGCGCGAGCGTCCCGCCCTGGTCGCCCGTCTCGGGGACGAGCACGTCGACGAGCGGCACCGAGCCCCGGCTGCCGTCACCCCGCATGCCCTCGACCCAGCGGGCGTCGGCGACGCGCAGGCAGTCGAGCGAGAGGGCGACGAGCTGCTCGGTGGTGCGGGCGACGGTGAGGTTCATTGCTTCCTCCGGTCGTGACGGCTGTCTGCCGTATCGGCAGGAGGCGCCACCCGGCTTGATGGGCCGATCGGCCCATTCGCCGACGCAGACATGCGGCACTCATGTACGGATTTCGACAGTGAGTGCCGCATCTTCGGGGGCCGGACATGCGGCACTCAGGTACGGATTCCGACACTGAGTGCCGCATCTTCGGGGTCAGAGGCCGTTGACCGTGAAGTCGTCGAACTCGAACTCGGCGTTGTCGCCCCGGATCCCGACCTTGCCCGGGCTCAGGATGGGCGGACCGCCGATGCTCCCGTCGTCGACGGCGCTCGCGACGAGCGTGTCGTTGGCGTAGAGCTGGATGATGACGGATCCGTTCGCGTTCGTGTCGATCGTCGCGAGCACGTGCTCCCACTGCCCGAACGGGATCGGGTGCGAGCCGGACTGGCCGAGGTCGTAGTACGTGCCGCCGTTGCTCGGACCGCCCGGGACCTTCTTCTTGATGATCGTCGTCCCGTCACGACGGTCGATCGACGCGTAGTAGAGCGAGTACTCGTTCTGGTAGCGGAGGAACACGTGCAGGCCGTCCCAGGCGACCGCGGGCGTCGTTGCGGTCGTCGTCAGCCCGAGCATGTCGAGATCGAACGACACGGCGACGTTGCCGAAGTCGTTCTCCTTGGTGGTCAACCGGAACACCGCGGAGTCGGTGCCGTTGGTCGACTGCGCGTTCGGCCCGACGTCGTCGGGCACGCCCGTGTACCCGTGGCCGTCGCGCGTGAACAGCGAGCCGCTCGTCATCTCCCAGTCGGGTGACACGACGGCGTCGGGCAGCGTCGGGTTCCAGTACGCGTACTCGTTCGTGACGAGCCCGTCGGGACGGTCGAACGCGTCCTGGAACAACGACGGCGGCGCGGACGCGACCGTCGTCGACGTGGTCGAGGACGTCGACGTCGACGTGGGGGTGGTGCTGGGCGACGTGGATGTCGACGTCGACGTGGCGGTCGGCGCGGTCGTCGACGTCGTGGACGGTGGGGGCGGCGGCGCGGCCGTGTACCCACTCCCGAGACACGACGCGAGCAACGCCGACGCGGCGACGAGGGGCAGGGCGAGCGCGAGCGGGCGGCGGAGCTGCCTCACGAGCGGGACCCGGACCGCGCGAATGTGCACGTCCTGTAGATCGGCACGGAGGCGCGGGAACTGGAACGCGCGTCGGCGTCCGGGCCGCGTCAGCGCACGGCGAGCGCGAGCACCGCGAGCACCGCGACGACGACCAGCAGCACGAGGCCGAGGCTCGACACCGCGAGCGTCCGCGCGCGGCGGCTGCGGCGGCGTGTGCGGCGGTCGGGTCGGGAGACGGCGTCCTCGACCACGACCGGCTCGGCCGCGCGGGTGGTCAGCCGGCCGGACCCGGCGAGGTCGGGCGCTCGGGTGCCGGGCAGCCGGAAGCCGGCGAGGTCGGGCCGGTCCCCGTCGCAGCTCGCCCGGGGCCCGTCGTCCTCGACCGCTGCGGACGCGTCCACGTACGGCTCCCTGTGCGGCTCCGCGTGCGGCTCCGTGTGCGGCTCGGTCACCGCGGGTCGCGTGCGCAGGAGGAACCGCCGCCGGCGGGGCAGGAGGTCCGACGACGGCGGCGGCAGGCCGATCATCTCGGGTGAGACCGGCAGCGGGTGCTCGCCGCCGGCCTCACCCGTCCCCTCGAGGACGACCGCGTCCGCGCCCTCCCGGGCGTCGATCTCGAGGTCGTCGTCGTGTTCCACGACCGGCCCGCGCACGATCTCGAGCTCGTCGCCGGGCCCCCGTGTCGTGTCGACGAGACGACGCACGTCCTCACGCGTCACGGGCAACTCCCTTCCGCCGCGGGTCGACGACGAGCCGCTCACAGTCGCACGACGCTCGGGAGGTCCATCCCGCGGGTCACGCCCTGCGCGTCGAACACGAGCTCCGACGCGCGCGCGACCTCGCTGAAGTCGACACCGGGATGCGCGGCGAGGACGACGACGCAGTCCGCCTTCCGGAGCTCGTCCGGGTCGAGCTCGACGCTCTCGAGGTCGGCGCCGAACAGGTCGACGTGCGCGACGTACGGATCGTGGTACACGACGTCTGCACCCGCGCGAGCGAGACGTTCGATCACCGTCATCGCCGGTGACTCCCGGGTGTCGTTGACGCCGGGCTTGTAGCTCACGCCGATCGCGAGGACACGCGAGCCGCGGATCGGCTTGCCCGCCGCGTTGAGCGCCTCGCCGACGCGCTGCGCGACGTACGCGGGCATCGAGTTGTTCACTTCGAGCGCGTGCTGCACGAACCCGAGGCCGAACCCGCGCCGCTGCGCCGCGCGCCACGAGAGGTAGCTGGGGTCGATCGCGATGCAGTGACCGCCGACGCCGGGCCCCGGCCAGAACGGCATGTACCCGAACGGCTTCGTCGCGGCCGCCTCCAGCGCGGCCCAGATGTCGACCTCGAGGTCCGCGGCCGCGGTCGCGAGCTCGTTGACGAGCGCGATGTTGACCTGCCGGAACGTGTTCTCGATGAGCTTCGCCATCTCGGCCTCACGCGGCGACGGCGCGTGCACCACCTGGCAGCCGAGCTTCCGGTAGAGCAACGCGGTCAGGTGCTGCGCGGTCCCGCCGACGCCCGAGACGATCTTCGGGACGCGCTGCAGGTGCCAGGTGCTGCCCGGGTCGATCCGCTCGGGCGAGTAGCCGAGCGCGAAGTCGTGTCCCGACTTCAGCCCCGACCCCTCGAGGATGGGGGCGACGACCTCCTCGGTCGTGCCCGGGTACGTCGTCGACTCGAGCACGATCAGCTGGCCCGGTCGCAGCACCTCGGCGAGGTCGCCGGCGGCGCGCGTCACGAGCGACAGGTCCGGTCCCCCGTCCTTCAGCGGTGTCGGCACCGCGATGATCACCGCGTCCGCGGTGAGCAGCGCGAGCGGGTTGTCGGTGAGGCGCGCCCCGCGCAACGCCGCGAGGTCGTCCGCGGTCGTGTCGACGATGTACGACTCGCCGCGCTGCAGCGCGTCGATCTTCCGCGCGTCGGCTTCGACGCCCAGGACGTCGAAGCCTTCGCGCGCCGCCGCGACGAGCAACGGCAGGCCGACGTACCCGAGTCCGACGACGCCGATCGTCGCGGTGCGCAGCGCGAGCCGCTCGGCGAGGAGCTCCAGCGGCGCGGGCGCCGTGGACTCCCCCGTGCGGAGGTCGAAGACGTCGTCACGCTCCACACCGGCGTCGGCGACGTGCTCGAACGACAGGTCCGTCGTGGCCGCGACGGACGACACGCGGGTGATCGGTCGGTCCATGGTCTCCCCTCTGACGAACCCCCGTCGGCCCCGGCGGGCGAGGGCGAGGAGAGCGCGCGCGACCGGTAGCGAGCGCCGGGGCGCGTCGCCGCCTTGGTGGCCGCCGCGTGCCGACCTCGCGACTTGCCGGCACTGGGGACAGGGAGTGCATCGGCACCGGCCGGACGCTTTCTGTAGCGGCCGGACCGAATTTCGTCACGTTCCGTGCCCGTCACCGCGGACGAGAGCGGGCGGAAATGTGGACGTTCGCCTCAACCCGCCCGGTTCGCGCGCCGATGGCGACAGACGTGAACGGCAAGCAGGCCCGCATCCTCGCCGGTGTCGCCGGCGTCGTCGCCCCGGTCGCCGCGTCCGCGCTCGCGGTGGCACGCGCGATCACGTCGTCGCGGCGGGAGATCGACCGGCTCGAGCGCGCGCTCGCGTCGGCGGAGGCGGACGCCCGGCGTGTCGCGGACGACCTCGTCGACCCCGAGACCGGCCTGCTCGACTCGCGCTACTTCACGGCCGCGCTCGAGCAGCGCGTCGCCGCGGCCCGTCGCAAGCTCCAGCCACTCGCCGTCATGCTCGTCGACGTCGACACCGAGCACGGCAGCGTGCTCACCTTCGCGGAGCAGGCGGCCGTCATCCGCGACACGCTCCGCGAGGCCGACAGCATCTGCCGGATCGGCGTCAACCGTCTCGGACTCATCCTGGAGGAGGCGACCGAGTTCGGCGCCGTGTTCGCGATCGAGCGGATCCGGATGTCGGTCAACGGCGCGGGCGGCGACGAGGAGCACCTGTGGGCCGGCGTCGCCGGCTACCCGAGCCACGCGCTCGACGCCCCGCAGCTCCTCGAGCGGGCCGCGACCGCGCTCGAGCGGGCCCGCAGCTCCGGCCGGGGCTGGGTGCGCGTCGCCCGCAGCACCGAGTAGCGCGAAGTACCACCACGCTCGCTCGCGGCCTCGGTTGGTACACAACTCGCGGTCAGAGGCGCGAGTTGTGTACCAACGCGGCGACTCAGGGGTGGCCGGGGCGCAGCGTGCGGAGCGGTTGGCCGTCCGTCCACGCGGCCGGGTCGCCTGGGCGCCAGTGCCCGCCGGGCACGGCCTCGGTCCGCAGACGCCCACGGGCGAGCTCGAGCGCGGCGTCCTCGGGTGTGACGCCGCGCTCGCGCGCGACCCGCAGGACGCGTGCCGTCGTCTCGCCGATCGCCGCCGCCCGCTTCAGCGCGCGCTCCCGTGAGTACCCCGTGAACTCCTCGGCGATGTTGATGATCCCGCCGGCATTGACGACGAAGTCGGGTGCGTAGACGATCCCGCGCGCCGCGAGGGCGCCCGCGACGGACGGGTCGGTCAGCTGGTTGTTCGCCGCACCGACGATCGCACGGCACCGAAGGCGGGGCACCGTCTCGAGCGACGTCACGCCGCCGAGCGCGCACGGCGCGAGCACGTCGCACTCCTGCTCCAGGACGTGCTCGTGCTCGACGACCTCCGCGCCGTGCTCGTCCGCGACGGCCGACGCGCGCGACGTGTTCACGTCCGCGACCGCGACGTCGGCGTGCGCGTCACGCAACAAGGCGACGAGATGCGCGCCGACGTGGCCCGCGCCCTGCACGACCACACGACGCCGACGCAACGACGGGTCGCCGAACACCTCGTCGCACACCGCGTGCATCGCGTGGAGCACGCCGACCGCGGTGACCGGTGACGGGTCGCCCGAGCCACCGCGCTCCTCCGCGACGCCCGTCACCCACGGCGTCTCCTCCGCGATGACGTCCATGTCGCGCGTCGTCGCGCCGACGTCCTCCGCGGCGATGTAGCGCCCACCCAGCTCGTCGATCGCGCGCCCGAGCGCGCGCAGCAACGCCTCACTGCGCGGCGCGTCCGGGTCGTCGACCATGACGACGGCCTTCCCGCCCCCCTGGTGCAGCTCGGCGACGGCCGCCTTGTACGTCATCGCCTCCGACAGCGCGAGCACGTCCCGGACGGCATCGGCCTCGGACGGGTAGCGCCAGAACCGGATGCCGCCGAGCGACGGGCCGAGCGCGGTCGAGTGGATCGCGATGACGGCGCGCAGCTCCGAGGCGCGGTCGGCGACGAACACGACCTGCTCGTGACCCGCACGCGCCATCGCGTCGCCGATGGAACGGCCGTCCACGCGACCGGCTCAGTACGCGAGCAGCGCGCGGAGGTCGCGCGCGATGTCGGGGACCTGCGGGAGGATCGCCTCTTCGAGCGTCGGCTCGTACGCGACGCAGGTGTCCGTCGCCGCGAGCCGCCACACCGGCGCGTCGAGCAGCTCGAAGCACTCGTCCGCGATCCACGCCGCGACCTCGGCGCCGAACCCGGCCGTCAGCGTGTCCTCGTGGACGACGAGCACGCGGCCGGTGCGCGTGATCGAGTCCGCGACGATCTCGTGGTCCCACGGCGTGATCGTCCGCAGGTCGACGATCTCGACGCGCGTCCCGTCGGGATCGACCTCACGCGCCGCGAGCACCGACCGGTGCACGGTCGCACCCCAGGTCACGACCGTCACGGCGTCGCCCCGCGTCACGTAGGTGCCCCGGCCGAACGGGACGCACCAGCCCGCGGGCGGGTACGGGTCGCGGTTGTAGCCCTGCCGGTACAGGTGCTTGTGCTCGAGGAACAGCACCGGGTCGTCACAACGGAACGCGCTGCGTAGCAGCCCCACGGCGTCACGCGCCCGCGACGGGAACGCGATCAGCAGCCCGGGCACATGGGCGAAGATCGACTCGCCGCACTGCGAGTGCCAGATGGCGCCGCCCGTCAGGTATCCGCCGATCGCGACGCGCAGCACCATCGGGCACGCGAACGCGCCGTTCGACCGCCAACGAACGGTCGCGGCCTCGGAGCGGATCTGCTGCATCGCGGGCCACACGTAGTCGAAGAACTGGATCTCCGGAGACGGGCGCAGGCCGCGGATCGCCTGCCCGACCCCGCGCCCGACGATGTTCGCCTCGGCGAGCGGCGTGTTGTAGCAGCGCGCGATCCCGAACTCGCGCTGCAGCCCGAACGTGATGCCGAACACCCCGCCCTTGCCCGGCACGGCGTCGAGGACGCGCGGGTCCGCGTCGGCCACGTCCTCGCCGAACACGCGGATGCGCTCGTCGCGCGCCATCTCGTCGCGCAGCGCGCGGTGGATCGCGTCGCCGAACGTGACCGTGTCGCCGTCGCCGGGGTCGCCGTCGGTGTCGGCCACGGGCGGCTCCGACGGCGCTTCGCCGAGCACGCACGCCGTCGCCGGCCCGTACACGTGGTCGACGACCGTGCGCGGGTCGGGACGCGGCGCGCTCAGGGCTTCGCGCGCCGCTTCGGCGACGATCTCCTTCGCCTCCTCGTGGATCGCGGCGACGTCGTCCTCTCCCAGGACGCGCGCCTTCAGGAGCGCGACCTCGAGGTTGTGGATCGGGTCGTGGCTGAGCTCGTCGGCGAGCTCGTCCGGGTGGCGATACTTCTTCTGGTCGTCGGACAGCGAGTGCGCGTACGGGCGGGTGACCTTCGCGTGGATCAGCGTCGGCCCTGCTCCCGCGCGCACGTGCGCGATCGCGTCGGCGCCCTTGCGCCGGCTCTGGAACCAGTCGCGCCCGTCGATCTTCACCACGTGCAGGCCGCGCACACCGCGCACGAGCTCGGAGATCGGTGCCGGCGCCTGATCGGCCGCGCGCACCGAGATCGCGTATCCGTTGTCGGCGACGACGTACAGCAGCGGGAGGTGCAACCGGCACGCGGTGTTGAGGCTCTCCCAGAACTCGCCCTCGGAGGTCGCGCCCTCGCCGAGCGACACGTACGTCACCTCGTCGCCCTGCGCGGTGCAACCAGGGAGATCCCGTCGCACGATGTACCGGCTCGCCTCCGCGCACCCGACCGCGGGCAGGCACTGGCTGCCCGTCGGGCTGCTCTGGGTGACGATGTTGCGCGACGCGTCGCCCCAGTGGCACGGCATCTGCCGCCCGCCCGAAGCCGGGTCGTCGGCCGACCCGACTGCCTGCAGCAGGATCTCGCGCGGCGTCACGCCGAGCCCGAGCACGAGCGCGCGGTCGCGGTAGTACGGGAAGAACCAGTCGTGGCCGGGCCGCAGGGACCGCGCGAGCGCGAGCAGCAACGCCTCGTGGCCCGCGCCCGAGATCTGGAAGTACACGCGGCTCTGCTGGCGCAGCGCGATCTCGCGGTCGTCGAGCGCGCGGGAGATGCAGGCGAGGCGGAGGTCGGCGACGGCCTCGTCGAGGTCGACACCATGGTGCCGGCGTTCCCTGACGCTCATGGTCCCTCCACGGCGAGCGTGCGCTCACGGTAGCCAGCGGGAGCCACTACAACGTTCACGTGCCCGACGACGTGCTGCCCTGGCGCAGACGGCCACCCCGGCGCGTCGCCACGCGCACGTTCCTCTCCCCGGCGGTGCGCGCCGCGGCCGCCGCCCGCGGTGTCGACGTCACCTCGCTGCAGGGGAGCGGCCTCGACGGCCGTGTCACCCGCGACGACGTCGCGCGGATGCGCGACGAGGTCGTCCCGCTCAACAACGTGCAACGGCGGGCCGGCGCGCACCTGCTGCGGTCGAGCCGGATCGCGGCACAGGCGTTCGTGGCGATCGAGGTGGACTTCGAGGACGTCGACGTCGTGCGCCGCGTGACCCGTCTGACGTTCCTCCCGTTCGTCGCGCGCGCCGTGGTCGACGCGATCACCCGCCACCCGTGGGTCAACGCGACCGTCGACGACGACGGGTACGCGACCGCGTCGGATCGAGTGCATCTCGGCATCGCGGTCGACCTGTCCCACGAGGGACTCGTGGTGCCGGTCGTGCGTGACGCGCAGGATCGGCGCCTCGTCGCGCTCGCACACGACGTCGCGGACATCGCCCGGCGTGCCCGCGCCAAGCAGCTGTCGCCGGACGACGTCACGGGCGGGACGTTCACGATCACGAACCCCGGCCCCGCCGGCACCGCCGTCTCGGTGCCGATCATCAACCAGCCGCAGGTCGCGATCCTCTCGACGGACGGCGTCGCGCGCCGCCCCGTCGTCGTGCAGACGGCGAGCGGTCGCGACACGATCGACACGCGCGCGACTGGCGTCCTCGGGCTGAGCTTCGACCACCGCGTCGTCGACGTCGCGTACGCAGCTGCGTTCCTGCGCGACGTCCGCGACGTGCTCGAGACGCGCGACTGGTTCGTCGAGGCGTCGCTCCCGCGATCGGTGTCCTCTCGATGAAGCAAGAGTCGGTCGAGGACCGACCGGTGCTTCAATGAAGCGTCAATGACCACGAGACGCGCCGCCGACGACGAACCTGTCGTGCAGCTCACGTCGACCGCGAGCTTCTTCGAGGCCGACGTGCTCGTCGCGCTGCTGCGCAGCAACGGGATCGAGGCGACCACGCCGGGCGGGCAGGGTTACGGCTACTTCCACCAGATGGACTGCCCGGTGTTCGTGCTCGAGCACGACCTCGCGCGCGCCCGGGAGATCCTCGACTCGCGTCCCGAGCCGTTCCCCGAGCGCTGACGCGCTTATTCGAACCGGCGGGTGACGTCGCTGAAGCGGTCGCCGACGGCGATGCAGATGGCGTCGTAGTCGTCCGCCGACAGGCCGAGATGCTCCATCGAGTGGGCGAAGCCCTCGACGTCGTCGTGGTCGGCCTCGCCGGGCACGACGACCTTCGCGACGCAGTCGGCGAGGTGGACGGCGTACGCGACGGTCGCGTCACAGCTGTCGGGGTCGTGGTGGTACGCGATGCCGACGACGATCCCCTCGGGCAGTCCCCAGTCCTGCGCGACGAGCGCCCCGAGCTCGCCGTGGTGCACGCCGAGGATCTCGGCCTCCGCCGCCATGCGGCTCAGCCCACCCTCGTCGTGCGCGCGGTGCATGGAGACGAGCAGCTCGTCGTCCAGGAAGCGCGCCATCAGGAGCTTGCCGACGTCGTGCAGCAGTGACGCGGCGACGGCCTCCGGCGGCACCTCGGCCCGCGCCCTGCGCTGCAGCAACTCCCCCGCCAGGGACGCCGCGACCGAGTGCCGCCAGAGATCACCCTCGGCGAGCCCGTACTCGGGAACGGCCCGCTCCATCCGTCCGCGCACGTTCACGTCGAGCGCCATCGACAGCACCGCCGCGGCACCGAGCCGGACGATCGCGTCGCGGACCGTCGTCACCGGTGTGCGGGACGCGCTCCACGACGAGTTGGCGGCCCGCAGCATCCCCGCGGTCAGCGCCTGGTCGAACGACACGATCTCGCTGATCGCGCCGAGGTCGGGGTCGCCGGACGCGACGACCGCCGCGAGGCGGACGACGCTCGCGGGGAGCGGGTCGAGGCACGCGGCGGCCTGAGCCAGCGCGTCGAGGTCGATCACCCTCAGATTCTCGGGCGTTCCTGCCCGCGCCTTGAGTCACCGTCCACAAACGTGCAGGTGACGGCCGGAAGCGGCCGGGTACGCTCCGAGCCAACACGGGAGTCCGGTGCGCCGGGCTGAGAGGGAGGCACGGAGCCTCCGACCGTTCGAACCTGAACCGGGTCATGCCGGCGGAGGGAGGAGCGTGGACGGACCGTCAGCCGCGGACGCGCGCGGTGTCGCGATCGTGCTCGGCGCGGGCGGGCCGGTCGATCCCCGCGTCGCGCCGCTGCTGCCGCCGGCCGACCTCGTCGTCGCCGCGGACAGCGGGCTCGCACAGGCCGCGCCCCTCGGGCTGCACGTCGACGCGGTCGTCGGCGATCTCGACTCGGTCGACCCGGCCATGCTCGCCGCCGCGCGCGCGACGGGTACGGCCGTCGAACGCCATCCCGTCGCGAAGAACGAGATCGACCTCGAGCTCGCGATCCAGACCGCGAGCGCGCGCGGCGCGACCCGTGTCGTCGTCGTGACGGGCGCGGGCGGCCGCATGGACATGCTCCTCGCCAACGCGCTCGTCCTCGCGCACGAGCAGTACGCGCACCTCCGCGTCGAGGCGTGGACCGACCGCGCGTGGTCGGCGATCGCGCGCGGCCGTGGACGCGTCGAGCTGGACGGCCGCCCGGGCGAGCTCGTCTCGCTGCTCGCGCTCGGCGGCACCGCGCACGGCGTCTGCACGGAAGGCCTGCAGTACCCGCTCCACCACGAGGACCTGCACCCCGGCTCGGGTCGCGGCGTCAGCAACGCGCTGCTCGACGTCCACGCGGCGGTCGAGCTCGACGCCGGCGTGCTCCTCGTCATCCGACCACATGCACTGGAGGAACCATGAAGCGCTCGACCGCGGCCATCGCCGTCCTCGCGACGGTGACGGCACTCGTCGCCTCGTGCGGCTCGTCGGGCGGCACGAACGCCGCGGCGTCGGGGCAGCACACGACGACGATCACGCTGATGACGCACGACGACTTCGCGACGTCCAAGGACCTGCTGCCGTCGTGGACACGCCAGACGGGCATCAAGGTGAAGGTGCTCAAGGCCGGTGACGCCGGCCGCGCGGTCAACCAGGCGATCCTCACGAAGAGCAAGCCGCTCGCCGACGCCTTCTTCGGCGTCGACAACACGTTCCTTTCGCGCGCGCTCGACGCGGGGATCTTCGTGCCGTACAAGGCGGCGGGCCTCGCCAACGTGCCGGCCGAGTTCCAGCTCGACCCGCAGCACCGGGTGACGCCGATCGACTACGGCGACGTCTGCATCAACGACGACAAGGCGTACTTCGCCGACCACCACCTCGCCGTCCCGCAGACGCTCGACGATCTCGCCGACCCCCGCTACAAGAACCTGCTCGTCGTCGAGAACCCGGCCGACTCGTCGCCCGGTCTCGCCTTCGTGCTCGCGACGATCGCCCGCTACGGCACGAGCCACTGGCTCGACTACTGGAAGCGCCTGAAGGACAACGGTGTCAAGGTGGTCAGCACTTGGGACGATGCCTACGACGGGTCGTTCAGCGGGAGTGGGGCGGGTCGGAAGGCCGGTGGCGACCGCCCGCTCGTGGTGTCGTACGCGTCGAGCCCGCCGGCCGAGGTGTACTACGCGAGCCCCCAACCGGCGACGTCGCCGATCGGGACGCTCCTCGGCACGTGCTTCCGGCAGGTGGAGTTCGCCGGGGTGCTGAAGGGCACGCACAAGCAGGCTGCCGCCGAGAAGCTGATCGACTTCATGATCTCGGCCCGCTTCCAGGAGGACGTGCCGCTCAACATGTTCGTGTTCCCCGTCCGCACCGGCACGCCGCTGCCCGCCGTCTTCACGAAGTTCGCGCAGCTCGCCCCGAACCCATACCGGCTGCCGCCGGCCGAGATCGGCCGCAACCGTGACGCCTGGATCAAGGCATGGACGGACACGGTGTTGGCCTGAGCGAGCCGGAGTTCGAGATCGAGCAGGCGCGCGCGCCCCAGCTCGCGCGCGTGCCATCGAGCGTCGGACGACGCGCGTGGCGCGCGCTCGTCGTCCTCGTCCCGATCGGGTTCCTCGCGCTGTTCTTCGCGTATCCGGTCGGGACGATCATCGCCCGCGGCCTGCGCCCGAACGGACGGTGGCAGCTCGCGCCGCTGCGCAGCGTCTTCACGGACGGCTCGCTGCAGCACGTCGCGTGGTTCACGTTGTGGCAGGCGACCGTCTCGACCCTGCTGACGGTCGTCGCCGGCGTGCCGGGCGCGTACGTGCTGTCGCGCTACCGGTTCCGCGGCCGCCGTCTCGTGTGGGCCGCGGTGACGATCCCGTTCGTGCTGCCGACCGTCGTCGTCGGCTCCGCGTTCCTGTCGTTGTTCGGCCCGCGTGGTCCGTTCGGGTCGCTCGGCCTGACCGGCACGGTGTGGCCGATCCTGCTCGCGCACGTCTTCTTCAACTACGCGGTCGTCGTGCGTACCGTCGGCGGGCTGTGGTCGCACCTCGACCCGCGCGCGGAGGAGAGCGCGCGTGTGCTCGGCGCGAACCGGTGGCGCGCGTTCCGGGAGGTCACGTTGCCGGCGCTGCGACCCGCGATCGCGGCCGCGGCGTCGATCGTCTTCCTGTTCACGTTCTGCAGCTTCGGCGTCGTGCTGATCCTGGGCGGGCCGCACTACTCGACGCTCGAGGTCGAGATCTACCGACAGACGGCCGAGCTGCTGAACCTGCCCGTCGCGGCCGCGCTCTCGATCGTGCAGCTCGTCGCCGTCGTCGCGGTCCTCGTCGTCGCCGGTCACCTGCAGCAGCGGCGGACGACCGCGCTGCGGCTCCGGGCCGAGCGGGAGACGGCGACGCCCGTCTCGACACCGGGTGCGCGGCTGACGCTGGGCCTCAACCTGCTCGTCATGGCCGCGCTGCTCGGCGTGCCGATCGCGGTGCTGATCGAACGGTCGTTCGCGACGGGCAACGGGTACGGCTTCGGCTTCTACCGCGCGCTCGCGAACCCGCCCGGCGACAGCACGCTGTTCGTGTCGCCGCTCGAAGCCGTCCGCAACTCGCTCGTGTTCGCGGTCATCGCGACGGTGATCGCGCTCGTGGTCGGCGGCTGCGCGGCGTTCACGATCGCGCGACGCAGCGCGCGCCCGACGGGCTCGCGCGCGCTCGACACGCTCATCATGCTGCCGCTGGGCACGTCGGCCGTGACGATCGGGTTCGGGTTCCTCATCACGCTCGACCACCCGCCGATCGACCTGCGCACGTCACCCGTGTTGATCCCGATCGCGCACGCGCTCGTCGCTGCGCCCTTCGTCGTGCGCGTCATGGTCCCGATGCTGCGCTCGATCGACCCACGCCTGCGTGAGGCCGCCGCGGTGCTCGGTGCGCCGCCGTCGCGCGTCTGGCGGGAGATCGACCTCGCGATCGTCGCCCGCGCGCTGCTCGTCGCGGCGGGGTTCGCGTTCGCGGTGTCGCTCGGCGAGTTCGGCGCGACGATCTTCATCGTCCGGCCCGACTACCCGACGCTCCCGGTCGTCATCTATCGCCTGCTCTCGCGCCCGGGCGTGCTGAACTTCGGTCAGGCCATGGCGGCGAGCGTGATCCTCATGGTGGTGACCGGGGCGGCGGTGCTGCTCATCGAGCGCTTCCGCGCCGGCTCGGCGGGCGAGTTCTGATGCTGGGTGTCGACGGGCTCACGGTCATGTACGGCGAGACGTGCGCGGTCGACGACGTCTACCTCGACGTCCGCCAGGGCGAGGTGGTGTGCGTGCTGGGGCCGAGCGGTAGCGGCAAGAGCACGCTGCTGCGCGCGATCGCGGGCCTGGAGCGGCCGGTCCGGGGTCGCATCACGTGGGACCACGCCGACATCACGGACCTGCCGCCGCACAAGCGCCAGCTCGGGCTCATGTTCCAGGACCATGCGCTGTTCCCCCATCTCGACGTGTTCGGCAACGTCGCGTTCGGGTTGCGGATGCACCACATGGGCGACAAGGCGATCCGGTCGCGGGTGGCGGAGACCCTCGCGCTGGTGAACCTTCCCGGGTTCGAGCGGCGGCGCGTCAACGAGCTCTCGGGCGGCGAGCAGCAGCGGGTCGCGCTCGCGCGCGCGCTGGCACCCGCGCCGCGGCTGCTCATGCTCGACGAGCCGCTCGGCTCCCTCGACCGCGCGCTGCGTGAACGCCTGATGGTCGAGCTGCACGACCTGTTCACCGCGAGCGGGATCACCGCGCTGTTCGTCACGCACGATCACGACGAGGCGTTCGCGCTCGCTGATCGCGTGGTCGTGATGCGCGATGGTCGGGTCGAGCAGGAGGGCGAGCCGCAGGACGTCTGGCGCCGCCCGACCAGCGAGTTCACGGCGCGGTTCCTCGGCTTCGAGAACGTCGTCGACGCGCAGGTGGCGGTGGCGCACTTCGGCGAGCCCGTCGCGCGCAGCGAGTGGGGGCTGCTGCCCGTGCCGGTCGGGACGCCGGCCGGTCCCGTCCGTCTCGCGCTGCGGCCCGACGCGCTGCGGCTCGACGACACCGGGACGATGTGCGGCGTCGTCGAGACGCGCACGTTCCGGCGCGACCACTTCCTCGTACGCGTCGCGCTGTCGACGGGCACGTCCGTCGAGGTCACCGTCGCCCCCGACGACCTGCCCGACCTGGGCGACGCGGTTCGCCTCGCGGTCGACCCGGACGGCGTGGTCGTCCTCCCGGGGCCGAGCCCCAACGGCCGTCGCTGACTTTTGTGATTCCGCGCGCCAATAACGCGCTGAATCACAATTGTGCTGGGTACGTTGCCCGGCCGTGCACGCACCGACGTCTGTCTCGCGCGACGAGTGCAACGGCACGCCGTCGCACGCCCGGCCCGACCGCACACTCCCCGCGACCTGGCGTCTCGACGCGATTGCGCACACCGCGCGTCCCTCCTCGCTCGCGCTCTCGCCCGACGGGACGCAGGCGGCGTTCGTCCTCGACGGCGACGCGGCCGGCGTCTGGCTCCTCGACCTTGCCGGCGGAGGGTCCGACCGGCTGACCACGGGTCACGTCGCTCTGGACGGGCCACCGTGCTGGTCGCCGGACGGGACACGGCTCGCGTACACGCAGCGCGGCGCGATCTACGTCGTGCCCGTCGCGGGCGGTCCCCCGGGACGGATCACCGACGGCGAAGCCGCGACGTGGCTCGACGGCGACACGCTCGTCGTCACGATGTTGCGCGACGGTGCCGTGCGTGTCGCAGCCGTCGCGCTCGACGACCCGTGGCCACGGCCGCTCGCGCGCCGTGACGGCGACTACGCGGACGTCGCGGTCCGGCCCGGTGGACGCTTGCTCGCGGCGACGTTCCGCCCCCTCGACGACCCGAACCGGGTCGAGCTCCATCTCGTCGACACGACGAACGGCGACGTCCGCGCGGTCACGGGCGCGCCCGACGTCGCCGACGCGCAACCCGCGTGGTCACCCGACGGAACCGCGCTCGTGTTCGTGTCCGACCGCTCGGGATGGCGCGAGCTCCATCTGCTAGAGCTCGATCGTGCCGACGTCGAGGCGGGCAAGCTGCTGGACGCGATCGGGACCTCGCAACGGCATCTCACCGCCGACGGCGCCGACTTCGCGCACCCGTGCTGGAGCGCACGCAACCCGCGCATCGTCGCGACACGTGGTCGCGCCGGTACGACGGACGTCGTCGCCGTCGACGCCGACACCGGTTGGGTCGACGTCGTCGCGCCCGGTGGAACGTGGGCCCGGCCGCAGTGGCGGGACGACGGTTCCGTCGTCGCCGTCCACGAGAGCGAGACGTCGCCGCCGG
>DASRES010000077.1 GCA_035651955.1 Acidimicrobiia bacterium | reverse complement strand
GCTTGGTGCTCGCCCACGGTTCGCGGTGGTCGAACTCGATGCGGGTCCGGGTGCAGCCCTCGACGCTGCAACAGGGTGACTGCCACAGGAGCGCGATCTTCTGGGCGACCTTCGGCCCGCGGCCGAGATGGGTCACGTTGGCGACGTCGTCGCCTTTGGTGACGACGAGCTTGAGGACGCTCTCGCCCAGCAGGTCGCGTGCCGTGGGGATCGGGACGGGTCCGAGCCCGGCGACCTCGCACAGCTCGTCACCCTCGACCCGGCCGCGCAACAGCGCCTGGTAGTCGACCCGGAGGATCGACAGGTACGACGGGCAGCGGTGCCCCTTCTTCGGGTTCTCGTCGGCTCGCCGGTCGTGGTCCCGGAACACGCGGACGAACGCGTCGAACGCGTACGCCTCACGCTCCTCACGCCGACCTTCCCGGCGGGCGTTGGTGAACTCCTCGTTCACGAGGCGCTCCAGCACGCGAGCCACATGGCTGCCGTCGCGCACCGTGCCGGTCGCGTTGAAGTGCCAGCGGCCTTCCTCGTCGGTCCACGACCGGGCCCGCCGCTCCTCGTGCATGCGCCGTTCGGTCTCCTCGGGGTCCGGGTCCGCCTTGGCGCGCTCGCGGGCCGCCTCCTGGCGCAGCGCCGCGACCGTCGAGCTCCTCGCCGTGTCCAGCAGGCGCCGTTCCGCGGCGGCGTTGCCGTTCGCGCCCGCGGCGACGAGCGCGGCCTGCGCGGGTGAGATCTCACCCCTGCGCATCGCGGTCTCGGTCGCCGGATGCGCGTCGAGCCGCTTGGACAGCGCGAGCTGCCGCTTCGCCGCGCCGCGCGTGGTGCCTGACTGCTTCGCCATCCCCTCGGCGGTGTCGCGATGGCCGCGCTGGCGCCACGCGGCGGCTTCTTCGACGCGCTGGGCGAGCAGCGTCTTGGCGTTCGCGGCGAGCCGTTCGATCCTCTCGAACGCGTTCCACATCGGCTCCGCATCCGCGAGCGCGGCCGCGTCCGGCGCACCAACGCGGCGACTCGATCCCGTTCCGCCCGCACCTCCGCCACGCCAGCATGCATTCAGTATGAACGAGGGGTGTGTCACTGAACGCCGTGCGAGCGGCGAAGAGGGCGAGAATTCTCTGCTTCTCGTCAGCGCATCCGCGCCATGCTTGCTCTCGTGCACGACGAATCGCTCGCGAGGATCTGCACCGATCTCGACGCGACGACCCGGGCGGTGGCTGGCACTGCTCTTCACACCCGCGCCCGGGTTCGAAGCGGGGCTGGTCGCGAGTTCGCCTCGACGTCGACGGGAGCTTCGTCGGCGAGGTCGGCCTGCCGCTTCCGCGGGATGACGAGCGCGCGCTGGTCGCGCTCGTCGACAAGCTCTGCGAGGAGTGGCTCGACGAGGACGTCGTCTGGGGGTGGCTGGCCGATGTGCCCCGACCACCCGAACCACCCGCTGCGCGCGGACCTGGACCGTGACGGGCGCGCCACCTGGTTCTGCCCGCGTGGCCGGCCCGTCGCTCCGGTCGGAAGTCTCGGCGCCGTCGGCGGGTAGCGGTCCGAGCGGTTGTGCGTCGCTCGTTGTCGTAGAGCGACATTGAGCGACGCACAAAGCGGTAACGACGAGCGCGATGCTCGCTACGCGGGGCGCAGCTCGTTCAGCTCGCGGGTGTTGTCGCGCATGATGAGGCGGCGCGTGTCGTCGTCGAAGTCCTTGAGCTCACGGACGTAGTCGAGCGGCTCGGGCATGCCCTCGATGTGCGGCCAGTCCGACCCGAAGATGACGCGGTCGGCCCCCATCAGCTCGACCGTCTCGTACGGGTCGTCCTCCCAGAACGGGTTGATCCAGATGTTGCGTCGGAACGTCTCGACCGGGTCCTCGGGGAAGAACCCGGGGATCTTGCGCGACACCGAGTGCAGCTTGCGGAACAGGTCGGGCAGGAACTCCGAGCCGTTCTCGACCGACGCGACGCGCACGTTCGGGAAGCGCGTGAACAGGCGGTCGAAGATCAGCGACGCGAGGAAGTCGTAGATCGCGCGCTCGATCGCGAGCATCTTGATCGACGGCCGGCCGCTGCCGCCGAAGGTCGCGGAGAACCCGTCACGCGCGTAGCCCTGCGACGAGTAACCGCTGTCCCCCGCGTGCACCACGACGGTGATGCCCGTCTCGTTCACGCGCGACCAGAACGGATCGAACCACGGGTCGGCCGGCGGCAGCTGCCCGAAGACCGTCGTCGGCGCCGCGGGCCGCATGCACACGACGCGCGCACCACGTTCCAGCGCCCAGTCGAGCTCGCGCACCGCCGCGTTGACGTCGGCGAGCGAGATGTACGGCGCGGCGAAGATCCGGTCCCGGTACGCGAAGCCCCAGTCCTCCTCGACCCACTGGTTGAACGAGCGGAAGACGAGTGCGACCGCCTCCGGGTCCTCCTTCAGCAGCTCCTCGTAGAGGATCCCCAGCGTCGGGAAGAGCCAGATCTGCGCGACGCCCTGCTCGTCCATCACCGCGAGCCGCGCGTCGCGGTCGCGGTACTCGGGCCGGATCGGCTCGCGCTCGCGCAGGAACTCGAGCGGGTTGCGGCCGTCGGGGTTGCCCCGGAAGTAGTCGTGCATCGCGCCGGCCTTGGCGATGGGATCGAAGGTCGGGTTGACGACGGCGTGGGACACCCGCCCCGCGACGACGTGGTACTTGCGCCCGTCGATCTCGGCCCACTGCACGGTGCGGGGCCCGAGCGCGGGGTCGAGGTGACGGGTGAACGCGTCGAGGGCCTCGTAGTAGTGGTTGTCGGCGTCGAACGCCGCGTAGCCGAGCTCGCCGGACATCGGTCGTCGCTCCCTCTCGTGCCGATCGCGGACCTTCCAGCGTAAGCGCGCGTCACACGACCGGACCTCAAGACGCGCCCCGCCGGAACCGATGCAACGACGGCTGGTTCGGCGAGGGAGGGCCCCGGGTGGCGCGACGTTGGCTGGTCGTCGGTTCGTTGGCGGCCGTCCTCGGCCTCGTCATGGTCGTCAGCCCCGTCGCGACGACGAACGGGCCGTCACGACCGCCCACGACCGAGTCGCGTGTCGCGCTCGCCGCGCAGGCGGTCGGCGGCGGCTGGCGCGCCGACGCGGACGTCCACGCCGACCTCGTCGGCGTGAAGTGGTCGGGCGACCCGCACGCGCAGTTCACGGTCTCGACCCGCGACACGCACGGTCGCTGGTCGGCACCCGCGCCGCTCGACACGGTCGACACCGGCCCCGATCCCGGCACCGCGGAGGCCGCGCACGCCGTGACCAACGCGACCGAGCCGGTCTGGGTGCGCGGCTCGACCGGCGTGCGCGTGCAGCTCGCGAGCGGCGGTGCGACGCACGTCGACCTGCACACGGTGGACGCACCGAACCCGACGCACCCGTCGTCCAGCGCGGACGCCGCGGTCGCGTACCCCGGCATCATCTCGCGCGCGCAATGGGGCGCCGACGAGAGCCTTCGCTACCGCAACTGCAACGGCGCGCCGCAGTACAGCGATCGTCTGCGCTTTGCCGTCGTGCACCACACCGCCGACGGCAACACGTACTCGCCCGCCGACAGCTTCTCGATCGTGCGCGGCATCTACACGTACTCGGTCGTCACGCTCGGGTACTGCGACATGATGTACAACTTCCTCGTCGACAAGTACGGCCAGATCTTCGAGGGCCGTTACGGCGGGGTCGACAAGCCCGTCCTCGGTGCGCACGCGATCGGGTTCAACACCGAGAGCGTCGGCATCGCGATGATCGGCAACTACATGACGACGCAGCCGTCGGCCGTCGCGGTCGACGCGCTCGAGCGTCTCATCGCGTGGAAGTTCTGGGTCGACCACGTCGACCCGCGCGCGCCCGTCGCGTACACGACGTCCGGCAACGACAAGTTCGCCGCGGGCACGACCGTCACGATCCCGACGATCGTCGGTCACCGCGACACCTGGTTCACGGCATGTCCCGGTGACGACCTCTACGCGTTGCTGCCCGCGATCCGCGCGAGCGTCACGTCGCGGGTGAGCGACTCGCCGCCCGTCTTCCCCAGCTGGGTTCCGCAGTCGGGTGCGGCGCGCCTGCTCGCGCTCGACGCGTGGGGCGGGCTCTATCCCGCGGGCGGCCAGGCCGCGGTCACGCCGACCGGCTACTGGCCCGGGTGGGGCATGGCACGTGGCGCCGCGGAGCTGCCCGGCGGCGCCGGCGGGTACGTGCTCGACGGCTACGGCGCGCTGCACCCGTACGGTGCCGCGCCCCCGCTCAGGACGACGGGCTACTGGCCCGGCTGGGACATCGCGCGTGATGTCGCGCTGCTCCCGGGCGGGGCGGGCGGCTACGTGCTCGACGGGTTCGGCGGGCTGCACCCGTTCGGGAGCGCGCCCGCGGTCGCGGTCTCGGGCTACTGGCCGGGCTGGGACATCGCGCGGCGGCTCGTCGTCCTCCCGAGCGGGACCGGCGGCTACGTGCTCGACGGCTGGGGCTCGTTGCACCGGTTCGGCACGGCGCCCGCGCTCGCGACGCACGGCTACTGGCCGGGCTGGGACATCGCGCGCGACGTCGCGGTGCGCCCCGGCACGAGCTTCGTGTACGTGCTCGACGGCTTCGGCGGCATCTGGCCCGCGACCGGCGCGCCCGCCGTCCCGGCGCCCTACTTCGGGCGTGACGCCGCGCGCGGCCTCGTGTTGACGAGCGCCGGCGGCGGCTACGCGTTGCGCGACGACGGTGGGATCGCGGCGTTCGGCGGCGCGCCCGCGGTCCTCCAGGCGCAGTCGGTGCTGTCACCGCCCAACGCGGTCGCGCTCACGACGGGCTGAGGCGCCGCGGTTCTCGGAAGCGTCAGCCACAACATGTGTGCATGACGCTTCACAGAACGGTCGGGTGGTGGGCGGTCGAGAGCTCCACGAACGCGCGTGCCGCGGGTGACAGCGGGCCGGGCCGGTGCAGCAGCCCGATCGTGCGCGTCACGGCCGGCGTCAACGGGGCGACGACCGCGCCTTGGTCCGCGGCGACGCGCGCGAGTGGTGCGGGCAGGAGCGCGACGCCCGCGCCCGCGAGGACGAGCGGCACGATCGCCTCGCGCTGGTTCGTCTCCACCGCGACCGTCGGCTCGACGCGCCGCGACCGCAGCGCGTCCTCCAGCAGGTCGCGCGTCGAGGTGCCAGGCGGCGACGTGACGATCGGCGTGTCGCGGAAGCGTGTGACGGGGAACCGGTCGCGCACGTCGGTCCCCGGCGGGCACACCGCGAGGAGCTCCTGGCGGTGCAGGCGGACGGTCTGCAGCTCGGCGCGGCGCGCGGGAAGGTCCGCGAGCCCGAGCTCGCACCGGCCGTCGGCGACCATGTCCGCGACCGCGCCTGCGTCCTCGGGGTCGGCGACGCGCACGCTCACCCCGGGGTGCGCGACCCGGAAGCGGCCGACGAGCGGCGCGAGTGGATCGGCCGCGAGCGTCGGCAGCGAGACGAGGTCGAGCGTGCCCGCCGTCATGCCGGCAACGGCGGCGACGGCCTCCTCGAGCGACGCGACCTCGCGCAGGACCCGACGCGCCGGCCCGACGAAGGCCTCTCCCGCCTCGGTCAGCACGACCCGGCGGCCCGCCCGCTCGAACAGCGACACGCCCAGCTCGGCCTCGAGGCGCCGGACGCCCTGTGACAGGGACGGCTGGGCAACGTGGAGCGCGGTGGCGGCCCGGGTGAACCCGCGGTGGTCGACGACCGCGAGCACGTACTCGACCTGGCGCAGATCCATAGGTGAGGACTATGCCATACCGAGGAACAATGTCTTGGACGAATCGGTTGGCGAGGCGTTCACTGGACCGGTGAGCATCGGTGGTCTCGCCCTCGTCGTGCTGGTCGGCCTCGGTGTCGGCTTCCTCGGCGGCCTGTTCGGCAAGGGCGGGTCGGCGGTCGGCACGCCCCTGCTCGCGGCCGTCGGGGTCTCGGCGATCGCAGCCGTCGCCTCCCCCCTGCCCGCGACGATCCCGGGCACGCTGCTCGCAGCGCGCGAATACGCGCGCCACGATCTCGTCGACCGGCGCATCGTCCGCTGGGGCCTCGCGCTCGGCCTACCCGCGACCGTCGTCGGCGCCTACGTCACGCGGTTCACGGGCGGCGGCCCGCTCCTCGTCGCGACCGAGGTCCTCCTCGTCGTCCTCGGCCTCCGCTTCCTGCTCGTGCCGGGCGAGCCGACCGAGGTCGCCGAGCCACGTGCCCACGAGACGCTCTGGCTGTGCGCGGTCGCGCTGATCGTCGGGTTCGTCTCCGGTCTCCTCGCCAACAGCGGCGGGTTCCTTCTCGCGCCGTTGTTCGTCGCGGTGCTCCGCCGCCCGCTGAAGGTCGCGTTCGCGACGTCGCTCGTCGTCGCGTGCGGCCTCGCGGTCCCCGGCACGCTCGTCCACATGGCGTTGGGGCACGTCGACTGGTCCGTGACCGCCGCGTTCGCGATCGGGTCGATCCCCGGTGCGACCACCGGCGCGCGGGTCGCGCTCCGCACCCACGCGGCCGTGCTCGAGCGCGTCTACGGCGGCTCGCTCGCGCTCCTCGGCATCGTCTTCCTGGTCACGGGCGTCTGACTCCCGGACCGCCCGCGTACGATGCAGGTGCATCGCTGCGCCCTTCCGGGCGTGACGGCCTCGAAGGGAGCGACGGATGGCGGGCGACGACCGCGATCGCAAGCGCGACGACGACGACTTCCCGACGCTCCACGAGGACGAGCGCGACCCGTCGTTCGACAAGTACCGCGTCGCCGCGCCCGAGGGCCCACCCCCCGAAGGGCAGCGCAGCAAGGACGACCTCGAGGCGCAGACGCTGGGCGGCCGTCCGAGGCTCGACGGCCGGGACACGCTGCGCGAGGACGAGCGCGATCCCGCGTACGACCGCATGCCGGTCGAGAACCCGGACGCGCCGCCGCCCGATCGAGACCGCGCCGGGGACTGAGGCCTCCGTCCGGCGCGCCGTTCAGGCGGCGTCGGCCTGGACCTCGAAGGGCAGGAACCAGCGGGCCGGGTTGAGGTTGCGCACCTCGAACGACGCGAGCAGCCGGTCGGGGTCGTCGCAGTCGGCGAGCCGCTCGTCGAACAGGAGCAGCACGTCCTCGTCGACGAGCGCCTCCTCGAGGAACGTGAAGTCGCCGTCGTAGGGCGTTTCGGGCAGCCGGCGGTACGCGTCGGACGTGCGCCAGAAGCCGTGGCTCACGAAGACGTGGGCCCAGGCCAGCATGAGGTGGAGAGCCATCGTCTCGCCCGTGCACTCGGGCGGCGTCGTCCCGCGGCCGGCGGCGAGCAGCTCCCGGTACGCGTCGAAGCACGCCGAGAAGCGCGCGACCCACGCGGGCTGCAGGTACCGCAGGACGATGGGCGGGAGCTCGACCTGACCGGCGACCGCGTCGGCCAGCTCGGCCTCGTCGTCGTCCGCTCGCTCGAGCACCTCCCGCATGGCCGCGAGGTAGTGCGACGCCGCCGCCCACAGGGCGTACGCGCGCCGGGGCGGCAGGAGCGCGAGCTGCGCGCATCCCGCGCACCGCACCCACCCGAGGCCGGCGGCCTCGTCCAGTTCGCCGTCGCACGCGTCGACGTCCGGCGGCTCGCCGTCGTAGCCGTGCAGCGGGCACGGCGGGTACCGGCGGGCGAAGTCCGGGACGCCGGCGCCGAAGATCGTCGCCATCACGTTCCCTCGTGTCTGTCGGGGTCCTCCGTGACCCCCACGGGAACATCGGAGCGATCGGGCGCCGGTGAAGGCTTTGCGCGCACCGGTGTTCAGGGCAGCAGGGCCGCCTCGTTAGGCTTCTCCGACACATCGGCGGCCGCACGGCCGAGGGCACCTGGGGGACCCGATGCGCGGGATCACTCACACCGCGGCTCGTTCGCGCCGGGCGTCGGCCGGTGTGGTCGTGCTCGCGCTGTTCGTGCTCGCACTCAGCGCGTGCGACTGGACGATGTTCCACTCGGACTCCACCCAGTCGGGCGTGGGGGTCGACCCCGGGTTCACCGTCGCCCAGGCCGCGAACCTGAAGGTGCTCTGGCGCTACCACCCGGGGTGGAGCATCTACTCGACGCCCGTCACCTACCAGGGCCGCGTCTACCTCGGCGGCGGTGACGGCACGCTCTACTCGGTCGACGGCACGACCGGGACGGTGCAGTGGTCACGCGCGTACGGGACGATCCCCGACCACGGCTGCGGCTCGCCGGCCGGGTTCGTGTCCTCGCCCGCGGTGCGCGCCGACGCGAACGGGAACCCGTTCGTCTACGTCTCCACTCCGCAGGGAACCCTCCAGGAGCTCGACGGCACGAACGGGAACGTGGTGTGGACTGCACCCGTCTTCACGCCGGGCTACTTCGGGACCAACGGCGTGAGCGACTACTTCCCGTGGAGCAGCCCGATCGTCCGCAACGGGATCGTCTACATCGGGGTGTCGTCGAACTGCGACCGGCCGTTCGTGCGCGGGGCGCTCATGTCGTTCGACGCCGTTACGGGCGCGCCGATCGCGACGCTGTACACGATGCCGACCGGGACTGACCCGAACTACGCGTCGCGCGACCCGAAGCCGCCGACGACCAACTGGGTCGGTGCGGGGATCTGGACGTCCCCCGCGGTCGACGACCACTTCGTGTACGTGACGACGGGGTCGACGTACGACGACACCGACACCGCGCACCCGCCGACCGACACGAACCAGTTCGACCAGTACTCGGTCTTGAAGCTCGACGCCAAGACGCTCCAGGTCGTCGGGAAGTTCGCGGTGCCGCAGCCGCAGAGCGTCAACGACCCCGACTGGGGATCGACGCCGACCCTGTTCACCGCGACGATCGGCGGTCAGACCGTGCCGATGGTCGGCGCGTGCAACAAGGACGGTCACTACTACGCGCTACGGGCCGACACCATGCGTCCGGTGTGGTCCGTGTCGGTGGGCGTCGGGACGCCCGCGGGCCAGCAGGCCTGCCTCACGAGCGCGATCTGGGACGGCGCGCACCTGTTCGTCACGAGCAACCAGACGACCGTCGGCGGCAGGTGGACGAGCTCGACGACCACGTCGCCGCAGGGATACTCGTGGCCGACCTGGACGGCATCGGGCGGCACGACCGCGAACGCCGCGGTCCGCATGCTCGATCCCGCGACCGGCATCTCGACCGCGACGAACGCGCCGCTGTGGGAGAGCGCGATCCAACAGCTCGTGCTCGGCTCGTGCTCGATGAACGGCCAGAAGACGCTCATCGCGTGCCAGACCATGGACTGGTCCGACACCTGGAACCGGACGGTCGTCATCGACGCGTCGAACGGGAACCACGTCAACGAGCTGCAGGACGGGACGGGCAACTGGGCCGGCTTCTCGAGCCCGATCTGGGCCGACGGGAAGCTGATCGTCTGCGACTTCGACGCGATGCGCGCGTACGTGCCCGCGTAGCCGGGTAGGACGTCTCCCGTCGAGCACGGGGGTGACTCAATGGGGCTTCGTGGTCGCGCGTTCGCCGTCGCGTGCGCGCTCGTCTCGTCGTTCGCGCTGATCGCCGTCGCCGCGGCACCGGCCGGCGCGACCTCCTACCCGGTGCCGTACGACTTCGGCGCCGGGATCCTCGCCGAGACGCTGCACCCGGGCTCGTCGCCGCCGGGATCGAACGACTGGACATGCCGGCCGAGCGCGGCGCACCCCTATCCCGTCGTGCTCGTCCACGGGACGTTCGGCGACATGACGGACAGCTGGCAGGCGCTGTCCCCACTGCTGAAGAACGCGGGCTACTGCGTCTTCGCGCTGAACTACGGCGGCGCGCCGGGCAACCCGATCCAGGCGACGGGTGACATCCCGACGTCGGCCGCGCAGCTCGGCGCGTTCGTGTCCCAGGTGCTTGCCGCGACGGGCGCGCCGCAGGTCGACCTGGTCGGGCACTCGCAGGGCGGGATGATGCCGCGCTGGTACATCAAGTTCGACGGCGGCAACCGGACGGTGCACGCGCTCGTCGGGCTCGCGCCGAGCAACCACGGCACGACGCTCGACGGCCTCGCCACGCTCGCGAACGCGTTCCCGGGCGGATCGTCGTTCCTCGGCGCGCAGTGCACCGCGTGCGCCCAGCAGATCGCGGGATCGTCGTTCCTGCAGACGCTCAACGCCGGCGGCGACACGGTGCCGGGGCCGCGCTACACCGTCATCGAGACCGAGTACGACGAGGTCGTCACGCCGTACACGTCCGCGTTCCTGACCGGGCCGGCGGTCACGAACGTCACGCTGCAACACCAGTGCCCCACGGACTTCGGCGAGCACCTCGCGATCATCTACGACGAGGTCGCGTTGCACGACGTGCTGAACGCGCTCGATCCTGCGCACGCGACCCCGCCGCCGTGCGTGCTGGTGCTCCCGGGCGTCGGTGGTTGATCCGGCGCTCGGAGGTCAGCCGGTCAAGGTGCTCGACGACGACGAGCCCGAGGCCGGCGCGCTGAGGTCGTAGAGCGTGACGCCACCGACGGTCCGGGCGGTGAAGTTCTGCTCGACCCACGAGGTGATCTGGCTCGCGACGTCGGACGTGCCGCCGGCGCCGCCGAAGCCGCCCCGGAAGCCCCTGCCACCGAAACCGCCGCCACCGACGAAGTAGTGGATCTTGCCCGCGCGGACGTACTGCTCGAACTGGGCGAGCGTCGGCGCGGGATCGGTGCCGTTGAACCCGCCGATCGCCATCACCGGCTTGCCCGTCGCGAGCTGGTAGCCCGACGCGCGGTTCGAGCCGATCGCCGCGGCGACCCACCTGTACCGGCTCGCGTCCTGCTCCAGCAGCGAACGGACCTCACTGCTGACGGTGCTGCCGTCGAGCAGGCCTCCGAGGCCGCCGGCCCCGCCGCGCCGGAACCCCTGGCCGCCACCGAAGCCCGGGAACGCGCGCCCGCCGGGGTTCCCGCCGCCGAGGCCGCCGAGGCCGCCGCCGACGCCGGGTGGCAGGGCCGGGAGCGCCTGCCCGCCGCCGTTCCCGGCCTGTCCCCCGCCCGGCAACCCGCCCCGTGCGACGAACCCCGGGCGGAACCCGCCACCCGGCCCGAAGCCGGCGGCACTCGCCGGGCCGGCGGACGGGATCGCGCCGGCGTGGGGCGTGTTCACCGTCTCGAGCGTGTAGGCGATCGGCGCCGCGAGCGCGGCGACGATCGCGACCGACGCGACCGCGCCGCGCAGGTGGCGTGACAGGAGCGGCCACGCGAGGACCACGGCCGCGGCGCCGATGCCGAGGACGAGCACGAAGCCGCGCAGCTCGGGGTGCCACGTCGGCGTGCGGTGCAGCAGCGCGGCGGCCCACACGACGGTGACGACGAGCGCGAGCGCGAGCAGCGCGCGCGCCGCGATGTGGTCGCGGTGCCGCCATGCGACCGCGACACCGATGCCGACGAGCGCGCCGATCGCGGGCGCCAGCGCGACCGTGTAGTACGGATGGATGATCCCCTGGCCGAAGCTGATGGCCGCGCCGGTCACGAGCAGCCACCCGCCCCACACCAGCAACGACGCGCGCGTCCGGTCGGTACGCGCGCGGCGCCACGTGTACGCGAGGCCGGCCGCGAGCAGGATCAGCGCGGCGGGCAGCAACCACGACGCGTCGCCGCCGAACTGCGCGTTGAAGAGACGGCCCCATCCCGTCGGGCCCCACCGCCCGCCGGCCTGACCGAAGCCGCCGACGCTGCCCGACTCGTTGCCGCTGAGCCGGCCGAAGCCGTTGTAACCGAAGATCAGGTCGAAGATGCTGTTGTTGCTCGACCCGCCGACGTACGGGCGCATGGACGCCGGTGTGAGCGCGACGGCGGCCACCCACCACCCCGCCGACACGAGGAGCGCGACGCCCGCGATCGCGAGCTGACGGACGCGCCGCCACAGCGTCCCGGGCGCGGCGACGAGGTACGCGAGACCGAAGCCGGGCACGACGAGCAGTGCCTGCAGCATCTTGGCGAGGAACGCGAACCCCACGAACACGCCGACGAGCACGACCCAGCGCATCGAGCCGTGCTCGATCGCGCGCACGGTCGCGTACGCGGCGAGCGTCAGCAGGAGGACGAGCAGCGCGTCGGGGTTGTTGAACCGGAACATCAGCGCCGCGACGGGCGTCGCCGCCAGCACCGCGCCGGCGAGGAGTCCCGCGAACGGCGTCGACCAGCGGCGCACCGCGAGGTACAGCACGCCCACCGCCGCGACGCCCTCGAGCGCCTGCGGGACGAGGATGCTCCACGAGCTCACGCCGAAGATGCGCGCCGAGATCTCCATCGGCCAGAGGAACGCGGGCGACTTGTCGACGGTGATGAAGTTCGCGGCGTCCGACGAGCCGAAGAAGAACGCCTTCCAGCTCTTCGTCCCCGCCTGCACCGCGGCCGAGTAGAAGCTGTTCGCCCAGCCCGACGCACCCAGTCCCCAGACGTAGAGGACGGTGGTGGTGAGCAGCAGCGCGAGCAACGCGGGACGCACCCACGCGGGGTCGTCGGGCCGGCCACGCACGAACGCGGGCAGGTTGCGTCCGTGCGTGTCGACCGCGGACGGGTTCGCCGCCGACTCGCCTTCGGGCTCCGGCTCGGGCGGGACGGACCAGGTGTCGGGCGGTGCCGTCGTCGTCATCCGACCACCGCCCGCACGAGGCTCACGACCCCGTAGGCCGCGCAGGCCGTCACGCCGATCCGCACCGCGAGCGCCGACGCGTACCGCAGACGCGAACGCCGGGCGGGCGCGTGACGCGCGCACCCGCCCGGCGCCAGCGCTCCCGGGGGGAGGGATCCTTCGCCGCGCGCGAAGCGGCGCAGCATGCGGACGACGCCGCGCACGTCGCCCATCGCGGTCGGGACGATCGCGACGCTGGAGTGCGCGTCGTCGACCCAGTCGACCGGCAGCTCGGAGACGCGCAGCCCGTTGTGCGCCGCGAGCAGCAGCAGCTCGGTGTCGAAGAACCACTCGTCGTCGTGCACGAGGGGCAACAGCGCCTGCGCGACGTCCGTGCGCACCGCCTTGAACCCGCACTGGGCGTCGACGACCGGCGTGCGCGTGACGAGCCGCAACAGCGCGTTGTAGGTACGCGAGACGATCTCGCGGCGCGGTCCCCGCTCGACGTGCGCGCCCTGCGCGAGCCGTGACCCGACCGCGACGTCGCTGTGACCCGTCAGCACGGACGCGACGAGCGGCAACAGTGCGTCCAGGTCGGTGGACAGGTCGACGTCCGTGTACGCGACCGTGCGCGCCGCGCTCGCGCCCCATGCCGCGCGCAGCGCGCGTCCTCGGCCCTTCTCGTCGAGGTGCAGCGCGCGCACGCCGTCGAGCTCGGAGGCGAGCCGGCACGCGATCGGCCACGTGCGGTCGCGGCTCGCGTTGTCGACGATCGTGACGACCCACGACAGCGGGAAGCTGCGGGTCAGGTAGCGGTGGAGCCGCCGGACGGAGCATTCGAGGTCGCGTTGCTCGTCGTGGACGGGGACCACGAGCTCGACGTCGGGGATGGCCGTGGCGACGGCGGGTCGGTCGTCGGCGGTCGGGACCGGGACGGTGGCCGCCGATGTGGTCGTGGTCATGCCGGGCAGCGTGACGGACCGACCTGAAGCGGCCCTGAGCGGAGCCCAAGACGTCCCTGAGACTCCCCACGCCCTCGTTCCGTGAAGGCGGGATCGAGCGGTGGCGTCAGACGAGATGCGTCTCGGGGAGGGAGCGCAGCGTGCCGTCGCTCTCCAGCTCGCGGACCGCGGCGACGGGGTCGGCGTCCGCGAAGAGGCGGCGGTCCGAGTAGTCGGTCTCGCCCGCGGTGCCGTCGACGACCCACCAGGACGCCTCGAGCGCGATGCCGTTCGGGTCCGTGAAGTAGATCGACCGGATGAAGCCGTGGTCGACGACATCGGTGACCTCGCAGTGCGCGGCCTTCAGGCGCCGTTGCAGCGCATGCAACGCCTCCTCGTCCGCGACGTCCAGCGAGAGATGGTCGAACTGCGCGGCGCGCGCGTCAGGGATGCCCGCCGGCTTGGCGAACGGCGTCGCGGGCGCGTTCGTGTACTCGAAGAACGCGATCGTGTTCTTCGAGCCGATCTGGAAGAAGTAGTGACGGAACTGCGGATGCCCGATCGTCGCGACGAGCCGCGCGCCGAGCACGCCGTGGTAGAAGCGCACGGTCGCGTCCATGTCGTTCGTGACGAGCGCGAGGTGGTTCACGCCCCGCCACGTGACGTTCGGGACGGTCGAGTCGTTCGTCGCCATGCGAGGCCCCCTTCGACGCGCGAGCCTCCAGGCTACCGGTCGCCGGTGTCAGCGGCTCGTGGTCGTCGGCGCAGCCGTCGTCGCGGTCGTGGAGCTCGTGCTCGACCGCGCCGTCGTCGACGTCGTCGGCGTGCGCGCCTCCACCTGGCCCTGGCCGTTCTTCACGACCCAGCGGCCGTAGCGTGCCGCGACCTCCACCTTCGCGGCGGCCATCCGCTTCACGAGCGCCTGCATGCCCTGCGGGCTCTGCTCGACGAGGTCGACCCGGATCTCGTCTGCGACGGAGGCCAGCGGCACTGCGGTCCGCACGTTGTCGACCTTGATGACGTGCCAGCCGTACTGCGTGTGGACGGGCGCCGAGACCTTCCCGACCGGGGTCGCGTTCGCCGCCGCGGTGAACGTCGCGTCGAGCTGCTGGTTGTCGATGCACCCGAGCGCGCCACCGCGCGATGCCGACGCCGTGTCCGTGGACTCCTTCTGCGCGAGCTGGCTGAAGTTCGCGCCCGCGGCGAGCTGCGCTTCCACCTGCTGGGCGGCCTGCTGCGTGGCCACGAGGATGTGCGACACGAGCCGTCCCGACGGACAGTTCTGCGCGAGCGACTGCTCGTAGTCGGCCTGGACGTCGGCGTCGGTGGGCTTCTTCGCGTGCGTGCGCACGATGGCGGGGACGTTGGCGTAGCGCGCCAGCACTTCGTCCCGGAACCACTTCGGGAACGCCGCGAACACGCTCGCGTCGCCGAAGTACCCGTCGGCCCACGTCTGGGCGGCGGCCCGGTCGTCGCTCGTGACGTGCACGTGCTCGCGCGCGACGGCCTGCGCGGCGACCTCCGTCTCGACCACTGCGGTCATCCACGTCGCGTCGATCGTGGCCGACGCGCCGGGCGCGGCGAGCTGTGACTGCAGCTGCGGGTTGGCGCGGATCGCACCGAGCTCGCGGTCGACCGTCTTCTGCGAGACCGGCTGGCCGTCGACCGTGACCGCCGCTGCCTCGCTCGCCGAGCACGCGGCCGCCGCGAACAGGACGAGCGCGACCGCGGCGGCGAGCAGCGCACGCGCGACGGGGCGCGCGCGAGCGGTGCGGAACGTCGATGCCATGGAGGGCAGCATCGCGCGGCCGCCCGTGGCGGCAACGTCGCCTCCGTCGGGCGCGCCGCGCCGCGGCGGGCGGGTCAGTCGGCGGACAGCGAGGCGATCGTCAAGCCGAGCGCGGGACCGAACAGGACCACGGTCGACGCGACCCACGACACGACGACGGTGCGGTCGAGGCGCCGCGCCGTGCGCGGGTGGCGCGCCTCGAAGTCGCGACGGCCGACCACCAACAGGGCACCGAGCCCGACCAACCATCCGGTGAACGCGACGACCGCCGCGATCACGGCTGCGAGCGTCAGCGACGACGCTGCCAACATCTGCTGCTCCTCCTCGACGCGGCGTGACGGGTGGCGCGCGCGCACCCGGCCGGGACTTGCATGGAGACGCTCAGGCTAGCGGTGATGCGATCACGCGCCGGTGCCGACCGGATCCGCCGTGAACGACTCGACCGGTACCGGCCGGCCCGTGAGGTAGCCCTGGACGTGGTCGCACCCGAGCGCGCGCACGAGCGCGAGCTGCTCCGCGGTCTCGATCCCTTCGGCCACCACGACCGTGCCGAGCGCGTGCGCGGTGCCGACGACGAGCTCGAGGATCTGCGTCGCGGCGGGGTTCCCGTCCGCGGCGACGATGAGCGAGCGGTCGATCTTGATGATGTCGGCAGGCAGGTGCCGCAGGTGGGCGAGGGACGTGTAGCCGGTGCCGAAGTCGTCGATCGCGATGCGGACACCGAGGGCGCGGAGCCGTCCGAGATGGTCGGCCGCCAGCGCGAAGTCGTCGACGAGCGCGGTCTCGGTGATCTCGACGACGAGGCGCGACGGGTCGACACCCCGTTCGCGCAGCGCGCGCTGCACGTCGTCGACGACGGTCAGGCTCGTCAGGTGACGGCCCGACAGGTTCACCGAGACGTGGAACGCGTCGTGCCCACCGGGCTCGTGCGCGCCCCACGACGCGAGCTGCTCGCACGCGCGCTGCAGCGCCCAGCGGCCGATGTCGATCACGAGGTCGCTGGTCTCCGCGATCGGGATGAACGACCCGGGCGGGACGAGCTCGCCGTCGGGACGCTGCCAGCGCACGAGCGCCTCCGCGCCGACACGCAGGCACGCGGTCGTCACGACGGGCTGGTAGTGCAGGACGAGCTCGCCGTTGGCGAGCGCGGCGCGGACCTGGTCCTCGACGTCGGCGCAGCGGACGAGCTCGGTGAGCATCGCGTCGTCGAACCACCCCACGCGCCCGCTGCCGCTCGCGCTCGCGAGCTCGGCGGCGAGCCCGGCGTCGCGCAGGAGCGCGTCGGGGTCCGCGGTGCAGTCGACGCCGAGCGCGACACCGACGCACGCACTCACGCGCGTCACCGCCGCGCCGAGTGCCACCGGCTCGCGGACGACGTCGAGCAGCCGCGTCGCGAGGTGCTCGACGTCGCGCGGGTCGTCGATCCCCTCGCTGACGACCGCGAGCTCGTCGCCGCCGACGCGGGCCACGACGTCCCCGGCGCGCACTGCTGCGAGGATCCGCTCGGCGACGACGCACAGCGTGCGGTCGCCCGCGTCGTGGCCGTAGCGGTCGCTGACGCGCTTCACCCCGTCGACGTGGACGTGGAGCACCGCGACACCCCGTCCGGCGCGGCGGCACCGGGCGACCGCATGCGCGATCACGCCGAGGGCGCTCGTCCGGTTGGGGAGGCCGGTGAGCGCGTCGTGGGTCGCCTCGAACGCCAGTCGACGGGCGAGCTCCTCGCGCTCCTCCATCGAGTGCGAGAGCCGCGCGACCGACGCGTGGAGCAGCGCGCCGAGCCGGCCCGGGACGGGCTGCGCGAGCGTCTCGTCGTCGAAGCGACCTTCGGACAGCGCGCCGACCTGCGACTCGACGAGGCGCAGGTTCGCGACGACCTCGTCCATGGTGGCCGACACCGCGACCAGCTCGCGCGGACCGCGCCCGGACGGAGGCGTACCGGACAGGTC
This sequence comes from Acidimicrobiia bacterium, assembly GCA_035651955.1. Classification (NCBI taxonomy): domain Bacteria; kingdom Bacillati; phylum Actinomycetota; class Acidimicrobiia; species Acidimicrobiia bacterium. Next base: position 65,116 of record DASRES010000077.1, on the reverse strand, counting down.
CCCCTCGCTCACGCGCGTCGCGCGGTTCGCGAGCTCGAGGAGCGGGCGCCCGATGGAGCGCGCGACCGCGACCGCGAGCGCGAACGCGAGGACGACGAGCGCGCCGGCGACCCCCACCGTCAAGCGGAGGTTCGCGATCGCGTCGTCGTACAACCGCGCCGCTTCGGTGCGGGCCTGGCCGGCGACCTGCTCGGTCAGCCCGTCGTAGAGGTCGAGACGGCGCATCCCGTCGGTGAAGATCTGACCCAGCCGGGCGAGGTCGAAGCTCGGCAGGTCCGGCGGCGCGAGCGACGCGAGGAGGTCGGCCTCGGCCGCGGTGCGCGTCGACGCGGGATCGTGCGCCGCCGCGTGCCAACGCGCGAGCACCGGCTTCGTCGCGAGGCCGTCGATCCCGGTCTCGGCGGCGTTCAGGATGCCGATCCCCTCGCGCAGGTACGCGAGCGACGCGGCACGGTCCTTCGGGGCGCTCGGCGCGAGGAGCCGCCCGAACGCGTCGAGCTGCACACCGACGCCGATCGCGGCCTGGTCGGCGCGGCGGAGGACGGTCAGGTCGCGGCGGAGCGCGACGGACGAGGCGTCGCCGAACGACGCGTCGTCGGCGTCCTGGAGCGCCGCCGTCGACGCGTTCGTCACGTCGGTCTGGATCGACGACATGCCCGCGAGGAGCGCGTCGACGTCGCCCGGATCCCGGTCGAGGTGGGCCCGCAGCGCGCGGAGACGGGCGAACGTCGTGGTCAGCCGGCCGGGGTCGCGCAACGTGCGGACGAGGCGGTCCAGTGTCCGGCGGTCGCGATCGCGGCGGGCGACGAGGTCCGTGTGGAAGAGGTGGCTCATCACGTCCGCCCCGACGCCGTACTGGCTGCCGGTCGCGAGCACACCGGCGGCGAACGCCTCGTCGGCGAGCGTGATCCGCAGCTCGAGCAGGTCCGACGCGCGAGTCACTCGCTGCTCGACCTCGTGGGCGCGTGACGCCATGACCGCGCGCTCGTACGCCTCGTACCCCCCGAACAGCGCCAGGCCGAGCGCGGGGACGAGCACGAGCGCGACGAGCCGCGTGCGGACGCGCGACGGTCGGCGGCGAGGTGTGATACCGGCCACGGCGCAATGATCGGCGGGCCGCGCAGGCGGGCAAGTGATTCGTGACGCGAGCATGACGTGGGTCACGGCGTCACCGGCGCGCGCGTTCCGCTCGAGCGGGCGGGACGACGCGCCGATGAACACGGTCATGAGCGAGGCGGTGGTGACGGGCGACACGACGACGGGGACCACGAACGGCACGACCGCACCGGGGACCGCGGGCGGCGGCGGGGTCACGGGGTTCCTGCGTGACGCCGGCGTCCTCCTCGTCGGCCCGGTGCTGTGGCTGGTGTCGACGGTGGTCTTCGTCCTCGTGCACGGCGCGCACGGCTGGGAGCACCAGGCGCTGCGCAACGGCCTGATGTACGGCGTCGGCGTCGGTGGGCTCGTCGCCGCGATCGGTCACACCGTGTTCGCCGACCAGGTCGCCGAGTCGATCGGCTGGCCGACGCACAGCGGGTTCCAGTTCGAGGTCGCGATGGCGAACCTCGGCCTCGGGGTCCTCGGCATGTGGTGCGAGTTCACGCACAGTCGCAGCTTCTGGCTGGCGACCATCGTCATGACCACCGTGTACCTCGTCGGCGCGGCGGCCGGGCACGTCCGCGACATGGTCGTGGAGCACAACTTCTCGGTGAACAACGCCGGCTTCATCTTCTACTGGGACTGGATGATGCCGGCGGCGCTGATCGCCCTGTACGCCGCCACGCGCTGAGCTCACTTCCCCCGCATGCGCCGCCGGGCGACCTCTGCCTGAGCCGTCGGCGCGCGCGTTGTCCCCGGTGCGGAGACCGCATACCGTGCAGAAGGGGCACGGCCCGGGGTCGGCCGGCTCCACGGGCAGCGCGGCGAGGGTACGTAACCAGGCACGCCGGACGCGCCGGCTGCGGCGCGGGCAGGACAGCACGGCTTCCTGTGGGCGAGGGGGAAGCATGGTCGCCGACGACCAGGACGTCGCCGCAACGGACCACGGCCGCACGCCGTGACGGGGCTGCCCACGCTGCCTCGCCCGGCATTGCGCGCCGGGCGCCGGGACGTCGTCGTGGTCGCGGCGTTGGTCCTGTGCGTCTTCACGCCGCTGCTGGTCGCGCTCGACGTCCCCGCGACCGTCCGCGGCCCGGTGGGCGTGGGCTTCTTCCTCGTCGTACCCGGCCTCGCGCTGACGTCGTTGCTCCGCCTCGAGGACCCCGTCACCGAGATGGGCCTCGTGTTCGGCGTCGGGCTCGCGCTGCTGACGCTCGGCGCGGAGGTCATGGTCAACCTCCGCACCTGGAACCCGGCTGTCGCGACGGACGTGGTCGCCGCGCTGAGCTTCGTCGCGCTGGGCGGCGTCCTCGTGTCGCGGGTGCGGCGGACCGCCGGGTCGGTGCATCCGGGGCCGGGCAGCACAACATCCGGCGACGTGGGCCGTGGCGACGCGCCCGCATTGCGGCCGACCGGCGCGTCGCGGGTGCACGACGACACCCGCGACGCGGTGGTCGGGAACCTCGCGCGCAGCGCCGAGCCGCAGCCCGCGCTCGCGGCGGTGTCGCCGTCGCCACCTGAGGGTCCGGCCCGGCGTCTGGACGCGGAGCTCGTCGTGCACACCGTGCTGCTCGCGGACGCCGCCGTCCTCTGGGCGGCGTCGCTCGGCCGCATGCACGTCGGTGGCGAGTCGGGCGTCGGCCTCGTGTCGGCGCTGCCGTGGACCTACTTCCTCGCGCTCGCGACGCTCGCCGTCGGGTTCGGATGGGCGATCGCATCACGACGCGACGACGGTCACAACACGCTCGTCCTCGCCGCGTACACGGTGCTGCTCGTGCTCGTCCTCCACGCGACGACTGCCGCGCTCTATCCCGAGCCGCGCTACGCGTGGGTGTACAAGCATCTCGGCGTCATCCGGTACATCTCCGTGCACGGCAGCGTGGACCGGGACGTCGACATCTACCAGAACTGGCCCGGGTTCTTCGCGCTCGCCGCGTGGTTCAGCCGCGTGACGGGGTGGAGCCCGATCTCGTTCGCGGCATGGGCGCAACCCGCGTTCGAGCTGCTGAACGTGGCGGCGTTGGTGTTCTGCTTCCGCGGCCTCACCCGTGACCGGCGCGTCATCTGGTGCGCGGTGTGGATCTTCCTCGCCGCGAACTGGCTCGGGCAGGACTACCTCTCGCCACAGGCCTTCGCGTTCTTCGAAGGGATGATCGTCGTCGGCATCGTGCTGCGCTGCGCGCGGCGGGACTGGGCGGCGACGACGCGCGCCGGGCAGCGATGGGCGCGCGCCGCGGACTGGGGGTTCGCCCGTCTCCACGGCGCGACGTCGACCCGCGCGCGCTTCGGCGCGCCGCTCGGTCCGCCCGCCGCGCTCCTCTGCGGCGCGCTCTGCTTCGCCGCGGTCGTCGTCAGCCACCAGCTGACCCCGTTCGTGATCGTGGTGCTCGTCGCCGTGCTCGTCGCGCTGCGCCAGGCCCGGCCGGTCTGGCTCCCGCTCGTGATGCTCGCGGCGACGTTCGCGTGGCTCGCCTTCGCGTGGCCGTTCGTGTCGAACCACTTCGCGCTGTTCAACCCGGGCGCCGTGTCCACCGCGCACCCGTCCGGGTTCCGCGCCGGCCACGCGCTACCCGGCGTCCACGTGGTCGACCTCGCGAAGGTCGCGCTCGTCGCGGGCGTCGTCGTGCTCGCCGCGGTCGGGCTCCTGCTCCGCATGCGCGAGCGGCGGGCCGATCTCACGGTCGCCGCACTCGCCGCCGCGCCGATCGTGCCGGCCGCGTTGCAGTCGTACGGCGGCGAGGGCTGGCTGCGGGCGCTCCTCTTCGCGCTCCCCTGGTTGGCGTTCCTCGCCGCGCCCGTCTGCCTGCGCCTCCCACGCGCGACGGGCCTGCGCGCGTCGTGGTCGCGGCTCGCGTCCGTGACTGTCATCAGCGCGGTGCTCCTCCCGCTGCTGCTGTTCGCGTACTTCGGGCAGGAGACGGTCGACTACATGAGCCGGTCCGACGTCGCGGTGAACCGGTGGTACCTGCAGCACGCCCCGGACGGGTCGGTCGTCGCGTTCGTGGCGGGCAACTCGCCGGCCCGCCTCGACGCCCGGTACGCCGCCATGTCCGTCGGCGACGGCGCGACGACCGTGACGGACCTGCCCGGCATGGACGGCCGGACGTTCCGGACCGCCGATCTCGCGCGCATCGTCGACATGTTGTCCTCGCAACGCGGCACCGCGCGGTACCTCGTGTCGAGCCCGAGCCAGACTCGATTCCTCGCGTACTACGGGATCGTCCCCGACGGGTGGGTCCGACAGCTGGACGACGCGCTCGCGTTCTCGCCGCGCTTCAAGCTGGTGGCCCGCGACGGTGACGCACTCGTGTACCAGCTCGTCCCGGGACCGCGTTCGTGACGACGAGCCGGCAGACACCGATGCGCGCCGTGCTGCGACGCGCGCATCTTCGCGTCGCGGGGTCGCGGTTCGGGCGCGTGTGCGACGTGCGCGTGGTCGCGCGCGTCACGGACACGCTGTACACGATGACGGTCGAGGACGTGCTGGCGATGCTCGACGCGCTCGCGGCGGCCGGCGTGCACGCGTGGCTCGCGGGCGGCTGGGGTGTGGACGCGCTGCTCGGTCGCCAGACGCGCCCGCACACCGACCTCGACCTCATGGTGGACGACGCGCCGGCGACGGTCGCCGCCGCGACGCGCGCGCTCGTCGCGGGCGGGCTGCGCCGCGTGACCGAGCGCCCGGCCAGCGGGCCGATGCCCGCTCACGTGCTGTTCGCCGACCTCACCGGCCGCAGTGTCGACCTCCTCGCCGTCGCGAGCGCCGATGACGCGCTTGCGCCCGTCACCGGCGTGCTCGCGGGCCGTCCGGTGCCGTGCCTGCCCGCGCCCGCGCAGGTGCGGCTCCACCAGGGGATCCCGCTCTCCCGAGCGGCGCGCGCGGACATCGCCGCGCTCATGCGGGCCCCGGCTCCTGGAACCGGATTGCCCGCTTCACCGCCGTCCGCAGCGCGCGATCGACACGGCTGATCGGCAGGCGCTCGTACCGGTAGTCGGCATAGTCGTGCGGGGTCGCGCCGAACTGCTCCTTGAAGCGCGCCAGCGAGCTCGACGCGCCGGACTCGCCCATGTGGTACGCCGACGCCCCGCTCGCTGCCGCGGCGCGGATCTCGTGCCAGTGCAACGCGTAGTTCGCGTAGCAGCGTGCGGCCGTCTCCTTGTGCATCGCGCCGTGCGTGTAGTGCGCGTTCGGCCCGGTGAGGACGATCGTCCCCGCGACCGGCTCGCCCTGCCACGACGCGAGCGAGACGCGGCACCGCCCCGAGAGCGCGTCCACCGTCCGCTGCCACGCGCCCACCGAGTCACGACGCGCGCGCCAACGTGCCATCCACGCGGGCTCGTGACCACCGCGCGCCCAGCGCTCGCGCGACTCGTCGAGCAGCTCGAAGAACGCGGGCAGCAGCGCACCCGAGCAGTCGGTCTCGATGTGGACCTCGGCGCGCTCGGCGCGCCGCACACCGCGCCGGCCGTTCCCGGGCATGCGGGCCCACAGCGCGTCGACACCGTCGCGCAGGTCGACGACGTGCGCGCGCCGGCGGGTACGGGCCCAGCCCGGCGGGCAGGCACGCTCCCAGTGCTCGCCCTGCAGCGGATTGGGCCAGATGGCGAGGGCGAGGAGACCACCGGTGGTGGCCGCGAGGTCGGCGACGATCGCCGCGACGACGTCCGCGGTGGTCCCACCCTCGGCGACGACGCCGCCGAACCCGTACGTCGCCGGGTACGAGCCCTCGACGCCCGCGAACCGGGGGAAGCGCCGGTCGCGCACGAGCGGGAGCACCGCGAGCCGGCCTGTACCCGTCTCGTAGAGCCGGCTCGCGTCCACGAGATGGGCGGGCAGCGTGCCGAGCCACTCGGGCGTCTGGCTCGGCATCGCCTGCGGATCGGCGGACGCGACGCGCGCCCAGACGTCGCGTGGGACGGGCGTGGTGACGAACCGCACGCGCGAGCTCTACCCGAACCGGCGCCGGACGGGATCCGTGAACCGGTGCAGCGCGTCTCGCACATCCCCCGCGCGCGCCGCGGCGCGCGACTCGATGGCGAGCTCGAGCTTGCGGTGCTCGACCGCGCCGAACCGGCGCTTGAAGTGCTCGAGCGACTCGACGCCACTGGACTCGCCCATGTCGTACCAGCGGCACCCGATCGCACACGCGTGCTCGATCATCCGGCACTGCAGCAGCTCGTTCGCGCGCGTCCGCCGAACCGCGTCGCGGTCGCTCGCACCACGGAAGTACATCGCGTGCTCCCCGTTCGCCACCTCGATCGTCGCGGCGATGACGCGGCCTTCGTGGCGCGCGATCCAGGTCCGCCACCGGTCACCGAGGTGCGTGGCCAGCGCGGCGAGCTTCCGGCGCGGGTCGCGCCGCATCCCGAGCGCGCGGATCAACCGCCGGGGCAGGTGCCGTCGGTCGGCGCGCTCGTCGAGCCAGCGGAGATACACGTCGTAGAACAGCTCGATCCCCCGGGCGGACGGCTCGCACACGACCTCGACACCGGCACGCTCGGCGCGGCGCACCTTGGCGCGCATCGAGCTGTCGAGGATCTTGGACCAGAAGTGGTCGAAGCCCTCGGCGAGGTCGACGACGTGCGTGACACGCTCCTCGAGGCGCACCGACAGGTCCGCGCCGTGCGACGACACCGCTGCACGCCAGGCGTCGGCCCGCATCGGGTCGGCCGTCACGCTGACCCGCGCGAGGCCGAGACCGGCGAGATCGGCGAGGCACGCGGCGACGTCCTCCGGGCGCTCGGGCTCGCGCCCGAGGAAGCCGCCCGCACCCCATCCGTGAGGCATCGACGCCGCGACGGGCGCGACGCGGTGGCGCGCGAGGGGCAGCACGAGCAGCCGTCCGTCCGGTGCACGGTAGAGACGGCTCGCGTCGCGGTACGGCGCGGCCGTGCACAGCGCCCGCATCCACGCCGGTGTCTGGAACACACGTGCGTAGCGGTTCGTGTCGACGAGCGAGCACCACACGTCCCGGGGGACCGCGCTCGCGACCGCGTAGCCCGACGGATCCGCCGCGCTGGTTCCCGTGAGCGGGACGAGCCCCGTCGCATCCATGCGAACCCCCCGAGCGATCGGCGCGGCGATGCTAGCGACGGCCCCCGGCCGAGGTGCCGTCGGTAGCCTGTGCCGCGGGATGAGGCTCGGCTGGCGCACGCCGGTTGCGGAGCGGATGGGGGCATGGCGCGGTGCCTTCACCGACCCGCTGTACCGCACGGCCTACAGCCTCATGGCGAACACCGTGCTGACGGCGGTCCTCGGTGTCGCGTTCTGGCTCGCCGCCGCGCGGCTGTTCTCGCGCAACGAGGTGGGACAGGACAGCGCGCTGATCAGCGCCATGATGGGCATCTCGGTCTTCTGCCAGCTGAACCTCAACAACGCGCTGACCCGGTTCCTGCCGGTGACACGGCGGTACACGGCCGGGATCGTCGGGCTCGCGTACGGGGCCAGCGCGCTCGTCTCGCTCGCGGTCGCGGTCGGGTTCGTGGTGCTCGTGCCCCGCTGGTCGTCGCAACTGCGCTTCCTCGCGCACGACCACGTGCTCGCGGCCGCGTTCTGCATCGTGCTGCCGTTGTGGGCCGTCTTCACCCTGCAGGACAGCGCGCTGACGGCGCTGCGCCGGGCGCCGTGGGTCGCGGTCGAGAACACGGTGTTCGGCGTCCTCAAGCTCGCCGCGCTCCCGGTGCTCCTCGCCCTCGGGACCGGCCACGGGATCTTCCTCGGGTGGACCGCGCCGCTCGTGCTCATCGTCGCCGTCGTCAACCTCCTCCTGTTCGCGCGGGTCGTACCGGTGCACCTGCGTGCCGCGCCCGACCGCGCCGCGAACGCGGACGCGATCGAACGTCCCGCGCTCGCGCGCTTCCTCGCGCTCGACTATCTCGCGTGGGCGCTGAGCAACGGCTTCGCGTACCTCCTGCCGCTGCTCGTCGTCGCGATGCTCGGGAGCCGCACGAACGCGTCGTTCTACATCGCGTACACCGTGAGCGCGTCGCTCAACATGTTGTTCCTCAACGCGGCGACCTCGCTCACGGTCGAGGGCGCGATGGCGGAGCAGCAGCTGGCCGAGTTGACGCGCCGCCTCGTCCGCAAGATGCTGCCGTTGCTGCTCGCGGGCGTCATCGTGTTGACCCTCGCCGCGCCGCTCGTGCTGCTGCCGTTCGGCGGCTCGTACGCGCGCCAGGGCGCGACCGTGCTGCGCCTGCTCGCCGTCGCGACGTTGTTCCGCTCCGTCGTCATCCTCTACTCGGCGGTCGCGCGCGTACGCGGCAGCGGCGGGCGCATCCTCGTGGCGAACGTCGCGCTCGTCGCGCTGCTCGTCGTCGCGACCGTCGCGTTCGGCGAGCGCTACGGGCTCACCGGGATCGGCGTCGGGTGGCTCGGCGCGCACGTCGTCGTCGCGGTGGCGCTCCTGCCGTCGCTCTCACGCCTCCTGCGCCAGTCGGCGGCCCCCGCGTTCAGCGCCGCCGGTACGCCACGACCCAGTCGATCTGCATCGTGACCCGCCGGGGGGTCCGCGCGTCCGGGCACGGCTGGTCCGGGTCGCCGCACGTGCCGGCCTGCGTCTGCGCGTCCAGCTCCATCGGCGTCGCGGGCACGCCGCTCGAGCGCACCACGGCCCACGTCCGGCCGTCGAGCGTGTAGGCGACGCGTCCCGGTGTCCACTCGACCCCGGCGACGTGCCAACGCGTGAAGTCGGCGTCCACGCTGCGCTGGATCTGGCGGCCCGAGCCGTAGTGCAGCGTCGCGGAGACGTGGTCGCGGTTCCCGCCGCCGTTCTCGGCGAAGTCGATCTCGGCGCCGGAGCTGGTGTCGTACGACGGCCACAGCAGCAGGATCGCCTGGACGCCGTCGCCGCGGTCGACGCGGAAGCGCACGAGGTACTTGCCGTAGGTCTGGCGCAGCCCGTGCGCGCTCGACATTCCCCCGGACACCCACCGGTTGCCGAAGCGGCGATCGCGATACGTCTCGAGGTTCGCGACGCCGTCGCGTACGACGACGTGCGACGGATCCCACCACCCGCCCGGGTCGCCCCCGGGCTCGCCCTCGTACGCACCCCATCTCGCGGTGTCGAGCGACCGACCGGTGAAGTCGTCGGCGAGCACGCGACGCCAGCCCGGCGGGTCGTCGCGCGGCATCGCGCGCGACGGTGGCGACGTGCGGAGCACGGACCACGCACCGAGCGCGACCGCGACCGCGGCGACCACCGCGATCGCTGCGGCCACCCGCCGGCGCGCCCGTTCGCGTCGCGCCTTGCGGCGCGCGTCGCCGCGCGGCCGGCGGCGGCGGTCCGTGCGTGGTCGGCGGCGGGGCCCGTGGTGACCGCCGGCAGGCCGCCGCGCCGGGAGGATCGTCTCGGGTGACTCGATGGGCGCGAACCCGCCGTCAGCGTCACCGTCGGGTCCGACCGACGAGCCGTTGCCTCGGTGCCACGGCCCGGGCGCGTCGCGACGGTCGCGCGTGGTCTCGCGGTCGGTCACGGAGCCGGGCGGGACGTCATACCGGTGTCCGGGCGAACGTACCGGAGCCGTCCAGGTCGTGCCGCGCGCGAATGACACACGGTGACCAGCCGATCGCGCTCAAGGCGCACACCGTCGCCGGTCGACACACGAACGACCGCCCGTCGACCGAAGCGAGCCCATGCCCCTGCCCGCGCGCCCGCGCCGTCAACTTCTCGGCTGTGTCGCCCTGCTGGTCCTCGTCGGCGCGTGCGCGGCGTGGTCGCCGGCCTCACCGGCGAGGAAGCCCGTGAGCGGGCCGTCGCCGGCACCGTCGGGCGAGACGATGCCCGGCGACGCGGGTCCCGGTTGGCGACGCGTCTTCGCCGACGACTTCACCGTCACGGTGCCGACCGGCAGCTTCCCCGCCGCGGTGGCGACCCGGTGGACGGCGTACCGCGACGGGTGGACCGACACGTCGGGCAACGGGACGTACACGCCGTCGAGCGTGCTGAGCCAGCACGACGGGGTGCTGGACTACTTCGTCCACACCGAGCACGGTGTCCACATGGTGTCGGCCCCGCTGCCGATCGTCCCGGGCGCGCCCGGACCCGAGGGCGGTCTGGTCGCGGGCCGGTACACGGTGCGGTTCCGTTCGGACGTCCTTCCGGGGTACAAGACGGCGTGGCTCCTGTGGCCCGACTCCGAGCGCTGGCCGACCGACGGCGAGATCGACTTCCCGGAGGCGCGCCTGGACGGCGCGGACACGACCACCGCGTTCATGCACCGCCAGGGGGGTTCGGGTCAGGACGCGTACGACTCCGGCATCGTCGAGGCAGGGACGGGATGGCACACGGCGACGATCGAGTGGATCCCGGGCTCGTGCCGGTTCACGCTCGACGGCCGGGTCCTCGGGACCTCCACCGCGCAGGTCCCCGACACGCCGATGCACCTCGTCCTGCAGACGGAGACGTACACGTCGGGTCCGCCGCCGTCGGACGCGGTCGCAGGCCACGTGCTCGTCGACTGGGTGACGGTGGACGTCCCCGCGAGCTGATCGCGCGGTCGCGGCACTGCGCTCGTGAAGGATGCGCGCGGTCGTGACGCGCGCCGACGCGCGAGAGCGGCACACGCGTGACCTCCGGGGCGGCCGCGAGCGCGAGCTCGTGCTCGTCACCACGCCCGCGCCGCGCGACGTCTGGCGTGCCGTGCTCGCGAGCGATCCCACCGCGATGCCGTCGCAGACGCCGGAGTGGCTCGACTGCGTGTGCGCCGCGGGTCCGTGGACGGACGCGAGCCGGCTGTACGAACGGGCCGGGGACCGGCCGGTCGTGCTGCCCGCGGTCCGTCGGGAATGGGCGCATGGTGCGCTGACGGTCGAGGCGTCGCTGCCCGCGGGGTGGGGACCGGGCGGCCCGCTGGCGCCCGGCGGTGCGGACGTCGACGACGTGGCCCTGGTCGCCGACGACGTCGCGCGGGTCGCGGCGTCGGGCGTGCTCGTGGCGAGCGTCCGCCCCGCGTTCGGCGCTGCCGCGACGTGGCGGGCGGCGCGCGTCGACGGGCTGGCGGTCGTGCCGCGCGTCGTGCACGTGCTCGACCTGGAGGGTGGCATCGACCAGGTGTGGGCGGAGCGCTTCACACCCCAGACGTGCCAGAGCCTGCGTCGCGCCGCCCGGCGCGCGGAGGACGCCGGTGTGACGATCGAGCGGGGGAACTCACCGCAGCTCGTCGACGAGCTCTACGACGTCTACCTCCGCTGGCTCGACGCGAGCGCGCGCCGGCGCGGCCTGCCGCGGTGGCTGGTACGCCAGGGCGGGATGCACGCCGATCCGCTGCGCAAGTTCCAGCTCGTCGCGCGCGCGCTCGGCGACGCGTGCACCGTGTACGTCGCGCGCGTCGGCGGCGTCGCCGCCGCGGCCGACCTCTGTGTGCGCCAGGGCGCGATCGCGATGGGGTGGCGTGGGATGAGCGACCGCGCGCTCGCCGGATCACTTCGGCTCAACGAGCTCCTGCACGAGCAGTCGATCCGCGACGCATGCGAGGCCGGGTGCCGGTGGTTCGACATGGGCGAGTCCGGGGGCGTCGACTCGCTCGTGAGCTTCAAGATTCGCCTGGGCGGCCGACCCTGCGCGCTGGCCGAGTACCGCGCGGAGCGCGTGCCGATCAGCGCGCTGCGCCGCATGGCGGCTCGAGAACGCGCGCGCGTCGAGTCCCTGCTCGCACGGGCGACGCCGACCCGCGGACGTACGACTCACGCCGGGTAGACGTCGATCTCCGTCGCCTTGAGCGACAGCCACACGCGCTCGCCCGGGCGGAGCGCGAGCGCGCGCACCGATGCCGCGGTCACCTCGGCGACGACGGGCAACGGCGCGGCGACGCGGACGCGCGCGCGGTCGCCGAGAGGCTCGACGGCGTCGATGGTGCCGGGCCACACGTTGCGCGGCGTGCCGGCCGGGCGCTCGCGGTGGAGCGCGACCGCGCGCGGTGCGACGACCGCGAGCACGTCGCCACGCGCGGCTGCCGCGGTCGTCAACGTGACGTCGTGGTCGCGCAGCACGACGCCGGTCCCGGTCGCGCGACCGCGATAGAGGTTCGTCCCGACGAGGCGCGCGACATACTCAGTTCGCGGGCGCGCCGTGATCTCGTCGGGCGTGCCGTGCTGCACGACGCGGCCGTCCTCGACGACGACGAGACGCTCGGCGAGGGTCATGGCCTCGAGCGCGTCGTGGGTCACGAGGATCCGCACGCCCGGGAACGTCGCGAGATGCCGCGCCAGGTCACGCCGCAGCGTGGTCGCCGTCGCTACGTCTGCCGCGGCGAGCGGTTCGTCGAGGAGCAACAGCGCGGGTTCGGTCACGAGCGCGCGCGCCAGCGCGACTCGTTGTGCCTGACCGCCCGACAGCTCGGCGGGCCGCGCGGCGGCGCGGTCCGCGAGCCCGACCCGCTCCAGCCACTCCCCCGCGCGCCGGCGTGCCTCCGCGCGGCGCGCGCCGCGGGCGCGCAGTCCGAACGCCACGTTGTCGAGCGCGCTCAGGTGCGGGAACAACAGGTACCGCTGGAACACGACGCCGACCGGCCGCGTCTCGGCGGGCACGAAGAGGTCGCGTCCCGGATCGTCGAGCACGACGTCGTCGAGCGTGACGTGCCCGTGGTCGAGCGCGACGAGCCCGGCCAGCGCACGGAGCAGCGTCGTCTTGCCGGCACCGTTCGGGCCGACGACCGCGACGGTCGTCCCGCTCGCGACGTCGAGCGACACGTCGAGCGCGAAGTCGCCCGCGTGTGCACCGACACGGGCGGTCAAGGCCATGACGAGCGGGAGCTCAACGCCCCAGCGCGCCGAGCCAGCGGTCGCGCAGGGCGACGATGACGATCACCGACACCGCGAGGAGCAACAGGCTCAGCACGATCGCGGCGTCGGGGTTCGGGCTCTCGAGCCGGACGTACACGAACAGCGGCAGCGTCTGCGTGTGTCCGGGCAGGTTGCCGGCGAACGTGATCGTCGCCCCGAACTCGCCGAGCGCGCGCGCCCAGCACAGCACCGCACCCGCGACGAGCGCCGGGCGCGCGAGGGGCAGCGTGACCTGGCGGAAGACGCGACCGCGCCGCGCGCCGAGCGTGCGCGCCGCCTCCTCGAGGTCGCGATCCGACGAGCGGAAGGCCGCCTCCGCGGTGAGCACCAGGAACGGCATGGCGACGAACGCCTCCGCGACCACCGCACCGGCGGTGCTGAACGGGAGGTGCACCCCGACCGCATCGAGCGCGCGACCCGCGAGCCCGCGACGCCCGAGGCCGTACAGGAGCGCGGTGCCGCCGACGACCGGCGGCAGCACCATGGGGAGAAGCGTGAGCGCGCGCACGAGCCCCTTGCCCCGGTACGGCACGCGCGCCTGGACCCACGCGAGCGGCACGCCGAGGACCACCGCGACGGCCGTCGCGCCGAGCGAGGTCACGAGCGACAGGCGCAGCGCGGTGAGCGCGTCGTGGCTCGTGAGCTCGTCCCACGCGGTGCGCCACGGGGCCTTCCACACGAGACCCGCGAGCGGGACCGCGAAGAACACGACGGCGACACCCGCGACCGCGATCGCGGCGACGGGGACGCGCTCGCGCTCGCGCTGCTTGCGCGCCGCGACGTCGGTCATGGGGCGTCGGCCGGGAGCTCGACGATGACGTTCGTCGCCTTGACGACCGCGACCGCGAGGACCCCGGGCGCGAGCTCGAGGTCGTCGGCCGCCTCACGAGTGAGCAGCGACACGATGCGGTGCCGACCGGCCTGCATCTCGACCTGCGCGGTCACCTTGTCGCGCACCACGCGTGTCACGATGCCGGTGAGCCGGTTGCGGGCCGACTGCCCGACGGCCGACCCGCCGAGGTCCTCCTCCCCGAGCGCCGTGGCGAACCGGGCCAGGTCCGCGCCGTCGATGACCCGGTGACCGCCCGCGGTTCGGGTCGCGTGAAGGCGGCCCTCGTCGGCCCAGCGCCGGACGGTGTCCGGGCTGACACCGAGCAACTCCGCGGCCACGCCGATCCGGTACGAGGGCACGGCGCCATCATAATCTCGCAGTTGCGAGGATCGATCTGGACCGACGCCGTCTGCTCGTCGGGCAGGTCACGCGGCCGGGAGGAAACCCGACGCGGTGAGCGCCGCCCGGCCCTCGGTAGACAGCACGGCGGCGACGAACGCACGCGCGGCCGCCGCGTGCCGGGCGTGCTTCACGACCGCGATCGGGTACGTCGCCACGACGTTCTGCGCGTCCGGGATCGTCACGCCCTGCACCTTCGGGCCGGCCGTGCGGACGTCGCTCGCGTAGACGATCGCGGCGTCCGCCTCGCCCGACGTCACCTTCGCGAGCGTCGACTGGACGTCGAGCTCGAGCGACTTGGGGTGCACCGTGACGTGCGCCTTCGCCAACGCCTGCCGGGCATAGTTCCCCGCCGGGACCGACGGGTCGGCGAGCACCACCGTGAGGTCGGGCCGCGCGAGGTCGGCGAGCCCCGTGACGTGCTTGGGGTTCCCGGCCGCGACGACGATCTCCAGCCGGTTGCGGGCGAACACCGACGGCGTGCCGACGACACCCGCGCGCTGCGCGGCGCGCATGGTCACCTCGTCCGCGGCCGCGAACACGTCGGCCGGTGCGCCCTGCTCGATCTGACGCTCGAGCGTCTGCGAGCCCGCGAACGAGAAGGTCACGTCGAGGCCGGGATCGCGCGTGCGCAGCTCGCGTTGCAGGGCACGGAACGGCGGCGCGAGTGACGCGGCCGCGAACACGGTCACCGGCCCGAGCGTGGGCGCGTCCTTCGCCCGTGCGGTGCTCGAGCTCGTCCCGCCGCATCCTGCCAGCACGAGGAGCAGCGTGACGAGCCCGACGACGAACCTGCGTGGATGCCGGTGCATGGCCGCAACGTATCTCGCTCGTGCGAGGTCTTGCTGGCGGTCACCGCCAGTCGGGCCGGCGGTACGGTGCGCCCATGACCACGACCGCCCCGACGTTGGCGGAGATCGACCTCACGGACCTCGACAACTTCGCCCACGGGTTCCCGCACGACCTCTTCGTGGTGCACCGTCGCGAGGCCCCCGTGTGGTGGCACGAGCCGACCGAGCACACGCCGGACGGCGAGGGGTTCTGGTCCGTCGCGACGTACGCGGAGACACTCGCCGTGCAGAACGACGCGACCACGTACTCGTCCGAGCGCGGCGGCGACCGCGAGTACGGCGGGACGCTGTTGCAGGACCTCCCGATCGCGGGCGTGGTCCTGAACATGATGGACGACCCCCGCCACGCACGGATCCGGCGTCTCGTGAGCTCGGGGCTCACCCCGCGAATGGTGACGCGCCTCGAGGACGAGCTGCGGCGACGGACGCGCGCGCTGCTCGGACGCGTCCGCGAGCGCGAGCCGTTCGACTTCCTCGTCGACGTCGCGGCCGAGCTGCCGATGCAGATGATCTGCATCCTCCTCGGCGTCCCCGAACGCGACCGGCACGCGCTCTGGGAGGCGGTGGACCCCGGGTTCGACGTCCGCACCGGCGACCGCCCGTTCAGCAGCGGCGACACGTCGGCCCAGGCGGGCATGCTCGAGTACGGGACCGAGCTCATCGCGTCGAAGCGCGCGCACCCGACCGACGACATGCTGTCGATCGTCGTGCACGCGACGCTCGACGACGTCGATCCGCCCGCCCTGTCGGACGGCGAGCTGTACGCCTTCTTCTCGCTCCTGTTCGCGGCCGGGTCGGAGACGACACGCAACGCGATCGCGGGCGGTCTGCTCGCGCTGATCGACCGTCCCGATCAGCTCGACGCGCTGCGCGCCGACCCCTCGGCGCTGTCCGGCGCGATCGAGGAGATGTTGCGCTGGACGACACCGTCACCGTCGAAGCGCCGCACCGCGACGCGCCGCACCGAGCTCGCCGGGCACACGATCGAGGCCGGCGACAAGGTGCTGTTCTGGGAGGCGTCGGCCAACCGCGACGAGCGCGTCTTCGAGCGGTCGATGACCTTCGACGTGCGGCGCGGCCCGAACCCGCACGTGACGTTCGGCCACGGGATCCACTACTGCCTCGGCGCGAGCCTCGCTCGCCTGGAGATGCGCGTGCTGTTCGAGGAGCTGCTGCCCACGTTCGCGGGCTACGAGCTCGTCGAGCCGGTCGAGTGGACCCGCAGCAACCGCCACACCGGCATCCGCCACATGAAGCTGCAGGTGACGCGGGCGTAGCCGGCCGGGCCCCGAGCACGCCGTTGGTACACAAGTCGCGCCTCTGACCGCGACTTGTGTACCAACCGGGTGGGGCTACTCGCCGCGGTAGCTGCCGAAGGACCAGATGTTGCCCTCGCGGTCGCGCACGCCGAAGCCGCGGCCGCCGTAGTCCTCGTCCCTGATCGCCTGGACGACGGGCAGGCCGGCGGCGGTGGCGCGCGCGTAGACCGCGTCGGGATCGTCGGTGACGACGTACACCGAGCCCGTGCCGACGGGCCGGTCCGAGAAGACGTTGCCCTCCCGGTGGGCGGTCGACAGCATGACGCCCCCGCCCTCGGGCCAGCGGAGCTGCGCGTGCACGATCACGGTGTCGTCGCCGTCGCTCGGCACGGTGATGCGCTCCTCGAACCCGAACACGTCGACGAGGAACCGGATCGCGGCCCGGGCGTCCTCGTAGACGAGCGACGGCCAGACCGTCTTCTGCTGGGTCGTGGTCGGTGTGCGTGTGGTCATGCCGTCAGGATGCGCCCGCGTCACCGTCCGCGCCTTGGACGAATGGGAGACGTTCCGCCGCGAGCCACGCGCTCGGGCTCGCGCCCGCGAGGTCGCGCCAGTCGCGTGCCATGTGGGCCTGGTCCGCGTAGCCGCACTCGGCGGCCACGCGCGCGAGGACCGCGCCCGGTCGCATGACGCGCAGGCGCGACCGCTCGAAGCGCATCACCCGGGCGATCGACTTCGGCGGATGACCGAACTCCGCGCCGAACTGGTCCGCGAGGTGGCGCCGGCTCCAGCCGACGTCACGCGCGACCGAGCCGATGTCGACACGGCCGCCCGTCGCCGCGATGCAGTCCCACGCGCGCACGACCTCGGGCCGCGCCGCGCGCGCCTCCCGCACGGCGCGCGACAGCACGTCGTCCAGGATCGCGAACCGGCAGTCCCACGAGCGTGCCGCGTGCAGGCGGTCCCGCAACTCCTCCGCGGCTGAGGCGCCGAGCACGTCGCCGAGCGTGACGATCGTCGAGGCGAGCGCGGCCGCCGGCATCCCGAACAGCGCGCGCGAGCCGGCCGGCGTGATCTTGAGCTGGACACCGTGCTGGTTCCCGTCGTGGCGGATCATCGCCGGCGCCACGTGCAGCCCGCCCACGAGCGCGCCGAAGCGGTCCGGACGCTGCGCGCGGTCGGGCATCGCGACGAGGTCGACGGGTTCGTCGACGCTGACGACGAACGTCAGGTGGCGGGACGGCAGGCCCGCATGCACGCCGGCCGGGAAGCCCTCCATCCGGTAGCCGACGTACGAGGCGACGAACGGGCGCAAATGTGGCGCCGGCAGCGCCGTGACCTGCTCCGAGACGCACGGTGAGACGGGGTCCGCCGCAGAATTCGTCATCCGTGGAAGCGTACGCGGCCTCCGCGGGGTCCTCCGCGCCCTAACGTGCGGAGCCGTGCCGCCCGATGCCTCCCCGACGTCCACCGCCGCGCCGCCGGCGTCCGTTCCCGCGTCGCCCGTCGTCGAGGTGCAGTCGCTGTCGAAGCGCTTCGACCAGAACGTCCTCGCCGTCGACGACCTCACGTTCACCGTCGAGCGCGGCGACGTGTGCGGGCTGCTCGGCCCGAACGGGGCCGGGAAGACGACGACGCTCCGGATGTTGCTCGGGCTGATCCGGCCGACGGGCGGCGGGACGCGCGTCTTCGGCGAGGCGATCGTGCCGAGCGCGCGTGTGCTGGCGCGCGTCGGGGCGATGATCGAGCAGGCCGCCTTCGTCCCGTACCTCACGGGGCTGACGAACCTGCGTCTCCACTGGGAGGCGGGAGGCGGCGACTTCGAGAAGGCCGACGTCGAGGGCGCGCTCGCCGTCGCCGCGCTCGGCGACGCGATCCACCGCAAGGTGCGCACCTACTCACAGGGCATGCGCCAACGGCTCGGTCTGGCGCGCGCGTTGCTCGGGCAGCCGGAGCTCCTCGTGCTCGACGAGCCGACGAACGGGCTCGACCCGCAGGAGATGCGCGCGGTGCGCGGGTTGCTGCGGCGTGTCGCGGACGGCGGCACGACCGTCCTGCTGTCGAGCCACCTCTTGAGCGAGGTCGAGCAGGTGTGCACGACCGCGGTCGTGATGGATCGCGGGCGTCTCGTCGCGTCCGGCACCGTCGCCGACCTCATGCAGGCCGCGGTCTCGGCGTACCTGGAGGTCGACGACGGCGAGCGCGCCGCGCGCGTGCTGCGCGAGGTCCCGGGCGTGGAGGGCGTGGCGCCCGAGCCACCCGGGCTGTCGGTCGCGATGGACGGCGTCGAGCGCTGGCAGCTCGTCGACGCGCTCGTGCACGCGGGCGTGAAGGTGACGACGGTGACGTCGCGCCACCGCCTCGAGGACGCCTTCCTCGGCCTCCTCGGCGAGGAGACGGAGAGAACCTCGTGAGTCTCGTTGGTACGGAGGTCGTCAAGCAGGGGCGGCGGCTGCGGACGTGGGTCGTGTTCGGGTTGATGGTCGCGATCCCCGTGATCATCACGTTCGCGCTGTGGGCGAACCCGCCGAGCCAACCGGGCGGTGAGGGAGGCGGCGGAGGCGACTTCTTCTTCCTGTCGCGGAGCAGTGGCCTGCTGCTCCCCGCCGCCGTGCTGCTCGTCGCGAGCCGGTTCCTGCTCATCGGCGTCGCCGCGCTGTTCGGCGGCGACACGATCGCGGCCGAGGCCTCCTGGGGCAACCTCCGCTCGCTCCTGGTGCGACCGGTCCAGCGCGGGCGGCTCGTACTGGTGAAGCTCGGCGCGGCGACCGTCCTCACCGCGCTGTCGACGCTGATCCTCGTGCTCACGGCCCTGATCGCCGGCGTCATCGTCTGGGGCTGGCACGGCATCGCCGGCGTCAGCCTCGGCTTCGGGTTCTTCCGTGTCCCGTCCCAGTCGGCGGGCCTGTTGCTGTGGCACCTCGTGATCGCGACGGCGTATGTGACGTGGAGCCTCGCCGCGGCGGTCGCGTTCGGGTTCATGGTGTCGACGATGAGCGACTCGCCGATCGGCGCGGCCGCGGCGGCGTTCGGGCTCTACGTGGTGTCCGCCATCCTCGACGCCGTCAGCGCGATCGGTTCGATCCGCAACGGCTTCCCGACGCACTACTCGGACGCGTGGCAGGACTTGTTCATCCACAACCACGCGAGCTTCGAGATGGTGCTCGGCTCGCTGGTCCAGCTCGGCTACGTGGTGGCGTTCTGCGCGATCGGCGTGTGGTGGTTCCGGCGCAAGGACGTCATGTCCTGACCCCGCGTCGCTGCCGGGCGAGGTACGTCGCGCGGCTGAGCATGTTCGACGCGGGCGGCGACGTCAGGACCTGCGCGAGCGCGGCGAGCGCGACGGACGTGACGTCGTTCGCGCTGTGGAGGCTCACCGCGGCGCCGGCGAGCAGGAGCAGCACGCCGAGTGTCGACGCCTTGGCGAGCGCGTGCATGCGCGCGAGGACGTCGTCGAAGCGGACCACGCCGATCGCGGCGATCAGCACCAGCACCGAGCCGGCGAGCGCGAGCACCTCACCGGTCACCGTCACGCCCCTCGATGTAGCGGGCCACCATCGCGGTGCTGACGGGTCCGACGAGCGCGACGACGACGAGCGTCGGCAGGTACGCGCCCGCGTGTGTGCGGATCGCGTCGGTCGCGAGCGCGCCCATGCCGGCGACGACGAGGCCGCTCAACCCGATGGCGCGGTCCGCGATCGACGGGCCCGCGCACAGGCGGAACATGAACGCGCCGGCCGCGACGCCGAGGATCACGAACGTCGCGAGCGTCACGCGTCGCCTCGCGAGACCGTCCCACCGACCGCGGCGGTGACGAGCCGCTCGAGGCGGGCGAGCCCGCGCCGCGCGGCGTCGGGATCATCGAGCAGCAGGAAGTGGACCTCGATCGTGGGCGGGAAGCGCGTCGAGTCGACCGTCATCGTCCCCGGTGTGAGCGCGATCGTGTTCGCGACGACGGTCATCACCCACGGCGACGCCGTCGCCAGCTCGTGGACCACGACACCGGTGCGGACCCGCGCGCGGCGGCTGAGGATCGTGCGCGCGACGACGACGTTCGACGTGACGAGCTGCCACGCGAGGTACGCGAGCAGGCGCGCGACCGCGAACGGCCGGACCCCGCGGCGCAGTGGTGCCGCACCACGTGCGGGCGGGAAGGCGACGAGCAGGACGATGCTCGACGCGACCCCGGCCACGACGGTCTCCGGGCGCGCGCTCCCCCACGCGAGCAGCCAGATGCCGGTGAGGAGCGCGACGCGCGCGAGCAGGCTCATCGGCCGACGACCGCGTGGACGTAGCGGGCCGGCTCCATCAGGTCGTGCGCGGTCCGCACGCTCAACCCGTACAGCGGTCCGGCCGCGAGCGCAGCCGCGACACCGCACGCGACGAGCGCGCCGGTCGGGACCACCATCCACACCGGTCCGCCGAGCCGGCCGACCCGCGCGACGGCCTCCTCGCCGCCGTCGGGTTCGGCGGGTTCGCCGGCTGCACCCCAGAACGCGCCCGACCAGATGCGGGCCATGACGGAGAGCGTCAACAACGAGACGGCCAGGCTCACGGCCACGATCGCGGCCGCGTGCGACTGGAACCCCGCCTCCACGAGCGCGAGCTTCCCCACGAACCCCGACAGCGGGGGGACGCCCGCGAGGCTGAGCGCCGACAGCAGGAACAGGACCGCGAGCACCGGCGCCGTGCGCAACAGGCCGCGTAGTCGCGGGAGCTCTCCCGTCCCCGCGGCGTGCTCGACGAGCCCGGCGGTCATGAACAACGACGTCTTCACGACGATGTGCTGGACCATGTAGAAGACGGCAGCCGCGACGCCCGCGACCGTGAAGAAGCCGAGGCCCATGACCATGTAGCCGACCTGGCTGACGATGTCGAACGACAGGATGCGCTTGACGTCGTCCTGCGCGATCGCACCCGCGACGCCGATCACCATCGTCGCACCGGCCAGGACCAGCAGCAGTGTGCCCGGGCGGCTGCCCGCCGGGAACAGCAGCGTCTGCGTACGGATGAGCGCATAGATCCCGACCTTCGTGAGCAATCCGGCGAACACCGCGGTGATCGGTGACGGCGCGATCGGATAGCTGTCGGGCAGCCAGAAGAAGAACGGGAACAGCGCGGCCTTGATCCCGAACACGACGACGAGCAAGGCCGCGAACGCGCTCGCCGTGCCCGACGGCAGCGTGTGGATCCGCTGCGCGAGGACGGCCATGTTCACGGTGCCGGTCGCGGAGTACAGGAGCGCGACCGCAGTCACGAACAGGGTCGACGAGAGCAGGCTCAACACGACGTACGTCGTCCCCGACCGCACCTGCTCGCGGCGGCCACCGAGCGTCAGGAGCACATAGCTCGCGGTGAGCATCATCTCGAACGCGACGAACAGGTCGAACAGGTCGCCCGTGAGGAAGGCGAGCGCCACACCCGCGGCGAGGACGAGGTAGACGGACTGGAAGCCGACGTGGTTGCGCTCGGCGCCGGGCTCGCCGATCGCGTACACGAGGACGGCGAGCAGCGTGACCGAGGCGACCACGAGCATCAGGGCCGCGAACCGGTCGGCGACGAGCGCGATCCCGATGCGCGCCGGCCATCCGCCCGCGTGGGCGACGACCGGCCCGCTCCGGTCGACGTGCACGAGCAGGACCACCGCGATCGCGGTCGTCGTCGCGAGCACGACGACGCCGACGGTGCGCTGCGCGACACGCGACCGGCCGGCCAGGATGGACACCGCCGCGCCCACCAGTGGCAGCACGACGGGGACGGCGACGAGCCAGGTCATCGGCCCGCGCCCGTGTCGTCGTGCACGAGCGCGCGCTCGTCGTCGCCCGGCCCCGGCCGCGGGCCCGCGGCGCGCGCGATCGCGCGGTCACCGACGTCGTCCTCGACCGCGTCGTCCCGGGTGAGGATCCAGCTCCGGTACGCGAGCGCGAGGAGCAGCGCGGTCACCGCGAACGAGATGACGATCGACGTCAGCGCGAGCGCCTGCGGGATCGGGTCGCTGAACGAGCGCGCACGACCGGTGCCCGCGATCGGTGCTCTCCCCCAACGTCCGGCCGCGATCAGGAGGACGTTGCCGCCGTGGGTCAGCAGCGCGAGCCCGATGACGATGCGGCTGAGCGTGCGCTGGAGCACCAGGTACGTGCCCGAGGCGAACAGGATCGCAGCCGTAGCCGCGAGGACGATGCTCACGGCACCTCCTCGGGCGCGGCGTGGGGAGGGTCGCCGAACGCCTCGAACACCATGAGCACCACACCGACGACCGTGACGTAGACGCCGACGTCGAACAGCAGCGCGGAGCTCAGCTTCAGCGCGCCTGCGAGCGGCAGGTGCACCGTCGCGGTGGCGACCTCGAGCACCGGATGGCCGAACGCGACGGGCAGCGCCGCCGTCAGGAAGGACACGAGGAGCCCGGCGCCGAGCACGGTCCAGGGCCGGAACCGGGACAGGGAGCGCACCTCGCGGATGCCGCCCGCGACGTAGCGCAGCGCGATCGCGGCGCCGGCGAGGAGGCCGCCGACGAACCCGCCGCCCGGTTGGTTGTGGCCCGCGAACAGCAGCCACAGCGAGCCCATCATCACGGCGTGGAACACCACCTGCGCCGAGACGTCGACGAACGGGACACGCACGACGCGCGCCACCCGCTCCACGGGCTCCGTACGCTGGGCCGCCGGACTCGACTCGCCGCGTGCCCGGGGCCGTCGCCCGGCGCGTGCGAGCGCGACCGCACCGATCGACGCGGCTGCGAGCACCGTGATCTCACCGAGCGTGTCGAGCCCGCGGAAGTCGACGAGGATCACGTTCACGACGTTGTGACCGCCGCCGTCGGGCACCGCACGCGCGATCGTCTCCGTGGTCGCGGTCGTGGGGTGC
The DNA here is from genome assembly GCA_035651955.1 of Acidimicrobiia bacterium. NCBI lineage: Bacteria > Bacillati > Actinomycetota > Acidimicrobiia > Acidimicrobiia bacterium. Next base: position 42,031 of record DASRES010000077.1, on the reverse strand, counting down.
GGCGGCGCGGCGGCGACGAGCGCGAAGACGAACACGACCACGCCGACGAGCGCCGAGACCACGAGTCGCACCGTGCGACGCCGCGGCGTCGACGAGCGGACGAACCGGGTGGGGAGCCGGCGCAGGACGAGCACGAACAGCACGGTCGACAGCGTCTCGACCGCCGCCTGCGTCAGCGCGAGGTCGGGCGCGCCGTGCACGACGAACAGGCCGGCCATGCCGTACCCGACCGCGCCGAGGAGGAGCGCGGCAGCGAAGCGCCGCCGGATGATCGCGGCGCCGAGCGCGGCGACCACGACCAGTCCGGCGAGCGGCAGGTTCCCCGCCGGCCCGATCGCAGCCGGCCAGCCGGGCCAGTGCACCGACGAGAGCATCACGATTCCCGGGATCGCCGCCGCGGCGGCGAGCACGACGCCGGCATAGATCGGCAACGAGCCGTTCTGCACGACCCCCGTGACGACGCGCGACCCAGCGCGCACGCCACGCAGCAGCCCGACGTAGGCGCGGTCCGCCCCGAACCGACGTCCGCCCGCGCGCAGCACCCGCTGGACCCGGCCGTCGAGCGCGGCGACCGTCGCGCCACCCGCGAGCGTGAGCGCGGACAGCGCGAGCGTCACGGTCCACCCGTGCCAGAACGCGAGATGCACCGTCGCCGACGGCTCGCCCAGCGCGCGCGCCGTCGCGGTCACGAGCGGGTCCGCGAGTGACGGTGCCACACCGAGGACGAGACCCGCGAGCGCGAGCAGCGCGGCAGGCGCGACGAACGGCAAGGAAGGGACGCCCGGTCCTCCGGGGCCGACTGGCCGCCGCTCGCGCCGGGGCCGGACGAACGTCGCGACGTAGAACCTGGCGCCGTACGCGACGGTGAGCATCGACCCGACGATCACTACGGCCAGCAGCACGTGCGCGCCGGCGAACGGCGCGCGACCGAGCGCGTCGTACGCCGACTCCTTGGCCACGAACCCCATCCCGAGCGGCACGCCGACCATCGAGACCAGCGCGAGGAGCGTGACGGCCTCGACCACGCGCCAGCGCCCGTCGAGCGCGGGCATCCGGCGGACGTCACGCGTCCCGGCGCACCGGTCGAGGATGCCGACGACCATGAACAGCGCCGCCTTGAACGCGGCGTGCGCGACGAGCAGCACCCAGCCCGCGGTCGAGGCCGCGGGCGTCGCCGCGCCGAACAGCACGACCATCAGTCCGAGCTGGCTGACCGTCCCGAAGGCGAGCAGGAGCTTGAGATCGTCCTGGCGCAGCGCGCGGAGCGCGCCGGCGAGGAGCGTGACGGCGCCGACCGTCAGCACGAGTGATCGCCAGACGCCGGCGCCGGCGACCACCGGCGCGAGGCGTGCGATCAGGTAGACGCCCGCCGTCACCATCGTCGCCGAGTGGAGGTACGCGCTGACGGGCGTCGGTGCCGCCATCGCGCCGGGCAGCCACGCGTGGAACGGGTACTGCGCCGACTTCGTGAACGCGCCGGCGAGGACGAGCACGAGCGCGGCCGTCGTCGCGCCGCCGCCCGGCACGCCGTGCGCGGCGAGGCCGCTGATCGTCGACGTGCCGGTGTGCTGCGCGAGGACGACCAACCCGGCGAGCATCGCGAGCCCGCCCGCCCCGGTGACGAGCAGCGCCTGCAGTGCGGCGGCGCGCGCCTCGGCGTCGCGGTGATCGGTGCCGATCAGCAGGTACGACGTGACGGACGTGATCTCCCAGAACGCGTACAACGCGAACAGGTCGTCGGCGAGGACGAGCCCCACCATGGCTCCCGCGAACAGCAGCAGCAGCGCGGCGAGCCGGCCCGTGTCGGGCGTCTCGCGACGCGCGTAGCAGGCGGCGTAGGCGAGGACGAGCACACCGATCGCCGCGACGACGAGCGTCATCGTCGCGGAGAGCCCGTCGAGGCGCAGGTCCATCGACAGGTCGAGCCCGGCGACCCACGTGACGCGCTGGGTCACCGGGTGCCCGTCGAGCACGCGTCCGAGACACGTGGCGATCCATCCGATCGTCACCGCGGGCGCGACGACGGCGACTGGGAACACGCCGCGCCGCCACCGCGACCCGAGCGGCAGGACGACGACGGCGACGACGCCGTAGAGAGCGACGACGCCGATCAGCGGGTGACCGCCGCGTCTGCGGACCGGGCGCGCACCGAGCGGACCCTACCTGGCGCTCCTTCGCGCCGCGCCGGCGCGCAATCGCTTCGCGGCGTGCATCACGGGCGCGGGCCGGTGGGTACTTCGCGCGGCGAAGGAACGTCGCAAGGAGTCGCCATGACCATCACCCAGTTCGATCCGTTCTCGCGACTCGACCGGATGTTCGAACGGCTCGTCGGCGACGGCGGGACGCGCCGCATGACGATGCCGATGGACGTCTACCGGACCGGCGACACCTACGTCGTGGAGCTCGACCTCCCCGGCGTGTCGCCGGACGACATCGACGTGAGCATCGACCGGAACGTCATCTCCGTGCGGGCCGAGCGCGGCTCGGGTCACCGTGAGGGCGACGACGTCGTCGTGTGCGAGCGCGCGCACATGCGCTTCGAGCGCCAGATCTACGTGGGCGACAACCTCGACACGGACCGGCTCGAGGCGAGCTACGACAACGGCGTCCTGACGCTGCGCGTGCCGGCCAGCCAGGCCAGCCAGCCCCGTCACGTCGCGGTCGGCGGCGCGCACCCGAGGCCGGTCGAGGCGAGCGGGGCGCACCAGGAGGGCGAGCAGTCCGAGCAGGCCGGCATGGGGTCCACGACGCCGGGCGCGACACCGAACGGCTGAGCGCGCGCGGCCCCTCGGGTCATCCCTCCTGGATGTTGTTCGCCACGGTCACGTCGGAGAGCGCGGAGCCGCGGTCGCAGCGGTTGTCGTAGCCCGTCGCGCACACGAACCCGACGGACGGGTCGAAGAACCGGTTGTTCGTGATGACGACCCCGCGCACCGGTGTCGACGGGTACGGCTCGAGGTCGACGGCGAAGCGTCGCGCGCGCGTCACGACGTTCCCGTCGAACGTGATGTGCGACCCACCGACCACGGCCAGTCCCTGCCTCCCGGCCTCGGTGAGCTGGTTGTCGGTGATGCGCACGCCGTCGGTGCGGTTCGAGATCCGGAAGAAGTCACCCCAGACGTTGCTGACGACGCCGTGCTCGAACGTCACGTTCGTGCTGCTGTCGATGGCGACGCCCGGCTGGCCCTCGTAGTCGTGGTCGAAGCCCGCGCCCTGCGGCTTCGGTCCGACGATGTCCAGACCGGTGAGCGTGATCCCGGACGACGTCTGCACCAGCCACTGGGGTGAGAAGGCACCTGACTGCGCGGTCGTGCGGACGAACATCGCGCCGTTGCCGTCGATCGTGATGCCGTGACGGCCGACGACGTTCACGGTGCCGTCGACACGGAGGCAGATGCCCGCGGGAAACCGCAGGGTCGCGCCGTCACGCGTCTCGGCGATGAACGTGTTGACGGCCGCGGTGCGGTCGGGACCGCGTGTGCAGGCGTTGCCGGCCGCGGGCGCGGCCGTCGTCGGCGGGAGGCTCGACGCGGGCGTGGTGCTCGACGGCACGCTGAACGGGATCGAGCTGGACGTGGGTGCCGCGCTCGCGTGCCGGGCGTGCTTGCCCGACCCGCCGTGACACGCCGTGAGCGCGCACGCGAACGCGGCGACGACGGCCGCGACGACAGCCGGCCGACGCGCCTGGCCTCCCCGCACGGGGGACATGTTCGCGGGCCGGGCCGCGCTCGTGGGTGTCGCGCGTGCAGTCGGCGCCGTTCGGTGCCATCGTGCGGGCGATGTCGCCGCTCACGCCCGCGCTCCAGGCCCTCGCGGACACCTGGGAGCGGCACACCGCGGCCGAGTTCGAGCTGAAGGACGCCGACGCGGCGATCGCGACGATGACGGACGATCCCGTCCTCGTGCACGTCCCCGCCGGCACCGGGGCGACGGGCCGTGAGCCGTTGCGCCGGTTCTACGCGGAGATCTTCATCCCGCAGACACCCCCGGACGCGACGCTCACGCTCCTCACGCGGACCGTGACGCCGGAGCGTCTCGTCGACGAGTTCGTGTTCGAGTTCACCCACAGCCTGCAGGTCGACTGGCTCGTGCCCGGCATCCCCGCGACGGGTCGGCGCGTCGCGCTCCCCCACGTCGCGGTCATCGGGTTCGAGGGCGACAGGATCGCGTCGGAGCACATCTACTGGGACCAGGCGTCGATGCTGCGGCAGCTCGGGGTGCTCGACGGCCCGCTGCCCGTGCTCGGCGCGGACGAGCAGGCGCGCCTGCTCGACCGCGACGCGCCCGCGAACCAGCTCATCTCGCGGCGGTCGTGAAGGGCGCGGCCACGGGCGCGCACGTTCGCCGAACGTGCCGCGCCATGCGGATGCGTCTCGGGACCGTCGTGGCGTGCGTGGCGCTCGTGGGTGTGGCGGCCTGCTCGGGTGGCAGCAGGAAGACGTCCAACAAGAGCTCGTCCTCGACGACCGTCGCGCGCGCCCAGGCCACGCGCGGGCCGGCGGCGACCATGTCGACCCAGCTGACCGGCGGGCGCGGCGTGTACCTCGGCGAGGGCACGCCGCCGGACCTCGCCCGTGACGGCTACGTCCAGCGCGAGTACCTCGCGGCCGGCACCGCGACGTCGTACCGCGCGACGACACCGTTCACGCACGACGGCCGGTGGACGTTCGTCCCCGACGCGACGGCGCCGTACCGCACGCGCGTGCTCGTGCGGGCACCGGCCAAGACGTCACGGTTCAGCGGGACGGTCGTGGTCGAGTGGCTGAACGTCAGCGGAGGCGTGGACGCGAACCCGGAGTGGGTGAGCACCGCGGAGGAGATCGTCCGGCGCGGCGACATCTGGGTCGGCGTGTCCGCGCAGCGCATCGGCGTGGAGGGTGGCCCCGTCCTCGTCAAGGTGACGGGTGTCGCGGGCGCGGAGGACGCCGGGAAGGGCCTCAAGGCCATCGACCCGCCGCGCTACGGCACGCTGGAGCACCCCGGCGACGGGTACTCGTTCGACATCTTCACGCAGGTCGCGCGCGCCGTGCGCGACGGCGCCGGTCTCGACGGTGTCCGGCCGCAGCGCGTCATCGCGGCGGGTGAGTCGCAATCCGCGTTCGCGTTGGTCACCTACGACAACGGCGTGCAACCGCTGTCGCACGCGTTCGACGGCTTCTTCGTGCACAGCCGCGGTGCCATCGGGCTGCCCCTCGTCGCGCCGGGCAAGTACGCGGACCTGGCCGGCGCGCTGAACGGGACGCCCACGATCTTCCGCACGGACCAGGACGCGCCCGTGATGGACATCCAGACCGAGACCGACGTGTCGAGCATCCTGGACTCCGTCGCGGCGCGCCAGCCCGACACCGACCACTTCCGCCTCTGGGAGGTCCCCGGCACCGCGCACGCCGACGTGCACCTCGTCGGGGCCGCGAACGCGAAGGTCCTGAACTGCGGCGTGCCGATCAACGACGGGCCCATGCACATCGTCGCCAAGGCGGCGCTGCGCGCGTTGACCACGTGGCTCACGACCGGCGCGGCGCCGCCCGTCGCGCCCCGCATCGAGGTCACCGACAGCCCGAAGCCCGTTGTCCGGCGGAACGCGGACGGCATCGCGCTCGGCGGCGTCCGCACGCCGCCCGTCGACGTGCCGGTCGCGGTCCTCTCGGGTGCACCGGGCCCGAACCCGTCGACGATCTGCCTGCTCCTCGGGTCGACGACACCGCTGCCGGCGTCACGGCTCGCGCAGCTGTACCCGTCGCGCGCCGTGTACGAGCAGCGCTACGCCGCTGCGGCCGACGCCGCGATCAAGGCCGGGTTCGTGCTGCCCGAGGACCGCGCCGCGCTGCTCGCGTACGCGGACCCGTCGCGCATCCCCGCGTAGGAGAGAGCGTCACACGCGGTCACGGAGCTCCCGTTTGAGGACCTTGCCTGACGGGTTGCGCGGCAGCGCGTCGACGAACACGACGTCCTTGGGCACCTTGAAGCGCGCGAGCTGCGCGCGGCAGTGATCGACGAGGTCGTCGGCGGTCGCGTCCGCTCCGTCGCGGAGGGCGACGAACGCGACCGGCACCTCTCCCCACCGGCCGTCGCGACGGCCGACGACGGCGGCCTCGAGCACGGCCTCGTGCTCGTACAGCACGCGCTCGACCTCGGAGCCCGCGATGTTCTCGCCGCCGGAGACGATCATGTCCTTCAGCCGGTCGACGACCCAGACGTACCCGTCGTCGTCGCGCACACCGATGTCGCCCGTGTGGAACCACCCGCCCGCGAACGCGGCTGCGGTCGCGTCCGGGTCGCGCCAGTAGCCCTTGAACACCTTCGGGCCCCGCAGCACGATCTCGCCCCGCTCTCCCGCGGGGAGCGACCGGCCCTGGTCGTCCCAGATGTCGAGGTCGAGGTACAGGCAGGGACGGCCGACGCTGCCGAGCTTCGTGATCAGGCTCTCGCGGTCGAGGAACGTGTCGCCCGAGACTGTCTCGGTGAGCCCGTACGCGTCGGCGAACCACGCGGACGGGAACGTCCGCTGCAGCCGCTCGATCAGCGGGATGGGCATCTTCTCGCCGCCGTTGACGACGACGCGGACCGACGACAGGTCGCGGCGCTCGACGTCGGGCAACGCCATGATCGCGTTGATCATCGCCGGCGCGAGCCACACCGTCGTCACGCGCGACCGTTCGATCTCGTCGACGACGGACGCGGCGTCGAACACGCGGTGGACGATCGTCGTCGCGCCGGCGGCGATCAGCGTCGTCGTCGTCAGGTCGAGCGCGCCGACGTGGTACAGCGGACCGCACGCGAGGCCGACGTCGTCGCGGGTGATCCCGAGCTCGACGAGGTGCGCGAGGTTCTTCCACGCCAGGTTGGCGTGCGTGATCATCACGCCCTTGGGGCGGCCGGTCGTCCCCGACGTGTACATCAGCCGGTGGACGTCGTCGCCCGCGGCACACACGCGCGGCGGGATCGTCCCGCGCGTGCGAAGGTCGGCGAGGCGCGTCCAACCGGTGGGGACGTCCGCGCCGATGACCACGCGCGTCGGCGCGTCCTCGGTCTCCTTGGTCGCGTCGTCGGCGAGCGGCGCGAGCTCGGCGTCGCACACGAGGACCCGCGCGCCGGAGTGCTGCAGGATGTACCGCACCTCGGCCGCCGCCAGCCGCCAGTTGATCGGCATCGCGATCGCGCCGAGATGGTTCGCCGCGAAGATCGTCTCCAGGAACTCGGTGCAGTTGTACGAGAGGAGCGCGACGACGTCGCCCTCACCGACGCCGTGGTCGTGGAGCCCGCCGGCGAGCGCGGCCGCGCGTGCGGCCATCTCCGCGTAGGTGACGCTGCCGTCGGCGGCGCGGGCGAGCACACGGTCGGGGGTGGTCGTCGCGTGGTGCGCGAGCACCGCGCACCAGTTCGCGTCGCCCTCCATCGCCCCCTCCCGGCGCTGTTGTACCGACTGTTCAGTATATTGAGGCGGCCATGCCCGACCCCGTCGTGTTCTCCGCGTGCGAGCCGAGCGACGCGTCACGCGCGTACGGCCTCGGGCTCGTGAGCCTTCCCGTCGAACTCGGGCGCGAGGAGCGCGCGCCGCGCTGGAAGGGGCGCTGATGACCGGACGAGGAGCGTCCGCGGCAATGCCGCAGGCCCACGCGAACGAGGTGCCGCGCCGGAGCGAGAAGTGGCAGGCCCGCCGCGAGGCGATCGTCGACACCTCGGCGCGCGTCTTCGCGCAGCAGGGCTACCACGCGACGAGCCTCACCGAGCTGTGCGAGGCGAACGGTCTCGGCAAGGGAGCGCTCTACCACTACATCCGCTCGAAGGAGGAGCTGCTCGCCGCGATCCACGACCGCGTCATGGACGAGGTGATGACGGGTGCCGATCGCGTCGCGGCGACGGGCGGGTCACCGTCGGAGCAGCTGCGGTTGCTCGGCGACGAGCTGCTCGACGTGATCCACCGCTACCCCGACCACGTCTGGGTCTTCCTGCACGAGTTCCCGGCCCTCACCGGTGAGCGTGCGGAGCAGTTCCGCGCCCGGCGGCGCGAGTACGAGCGGCGGGTCGAGGCCGTGTTGCGGGCCGGGATCGAGACGGGCGAGTTCCGCGACGTCGACGCGCGGCTCACCGCGCTCGCCTGGCTCGGCATGCACAACTACACGTACCTCTGGCTCAAGCCGGGTGGCCGGCTGTCCGCGCGCGACGTCGCGAGGCCGTTCGCCGACGTGTTCATCCGCGGCATCGGCCGGGCTCAGGGCACCGAGTAGCCACCGTCGACGACGAGGGCGGAGCCGGTCGTCCAGCGGGACGCGTCGCTCGCGAGGTAGGAGTACGCGCCCACGAGCTCGTCGGCCGACCCGAGGCCGAGCGGATGACGGGCCGCGATCGCGTCGAGCGCTTCACGCGGGAGCCCGTCGTGGATCGCGGAGAGGAAGGTGCCCGGGCACACGCAGTTGACGCGGATGCCGTCGCGCGCGTACTCGACCGCGGCGACCTTCGCGAGCTGGATCACGCCGGCCTTCGTGACGCAGTACGGCGCCGCGTGCGACCACGCGGTGAGTCCCGACACGGACGCGGTCAGCACGATCGAACCGGACTGCTGCGCGCGCATGACGGGAACAGCAGCGCGGATGCCGTTGACCGCGCCCAGCACGTTGACCCGGAACGCGCGCTCCCAGTCCTCGATCGCGAGGTTGTGGATGCGTCCGTTGGGCGACAACACGCCCGCGTTGCTGACGAGCACGTCGAGGCGGCCGAACCGCTCGACGGCCAGCGCGACGACGGCGTCGACCTGCGCGGGATCGGCGACGTCGGCGATCCGCGTCTCGACGCCGCCGCGCTGCTCCGGCAGCCGTGCGAGCGTCGCGTCGAGGGACTGCTCGCTCACGTCGCTGAGCACGACGTCGGTGCCGGGCTCCGCCACGAACGTGCGCGACAGCGCGGCACCGAGCGACCCGCCCGCGCCGGTGATCACGACGACCCGGTTCACGACAGGAGGTAGCCGCCGTCCACGGTGAGGACGGTCCCGGTCACGAAGGCGGCGGCGTCGGACGCGAGGAACTGGTACGCGCCCGCGAGGTCGGTGGCGCTCCCCCAGCGTCGCTGGGCGGTGTGGCCGACGATGCCCGCGGCCAGGTCCGGGTTGCTCTTCCACCCGTCGGCGAGCGGCGAGTCGAACCACCCCGGCGCGACGACGTTCACCGTGATCCCCGCGGGCGCGAGGTCGAGCGCGAGCCCCTTCGCCATGCCGACCAGGCCCGCCTTGGAGGCGCTGTACGCGGTCAGTCCCTCGCGGGGTCGCTCGCCGAGCACCGAACCCGTGAAGATCAACCGCCCGCCCTCGCGCATCACTCGCGCCGCCGCGCGCGCGCCGAGGAACGCGCCCGTCAGGTTGACGTCGATCACCTCGCGCCACACGGAGGGGTCCGTCGTGCGCGGTCCCGCGACGATCGGCGAGATCCCCGCGTTGCAGATCCAGACGTCGACGCCGCCCCACTCGGCGACGGTCGCGTCCGCGACGGCCTCGTTGAACTCGCCGTCGGTCACGTCGCCGCAGCACACGAGCGCCGGGCCCGGGACCTCTTGGGCGACCGCCTTCAGGTCCGTCTCCGTGCGCGCGACGAGCGTGACGCGGGCGCCCGCGGCCGAGAACGCGTGCGCGAGCAGGCGACCGAGCCCGCGGCTGGCGCCGGTGACGACGACACGCCGGTCGCGCACGTCGGCGCCGGACGGGAACGAGGCCGGGATGTCGATGTCGTCTCGCACGCGACCCTCGCCCACCGTGCTCCGCCGCCCTCAACCGGATGCTTTGTACCGGTCAGTACAATAGTCTCTCGGCGTGCTCAGCGAGGCCGACCGGCTCGAGCTGCACCGCCGAATGCTCCTGATCCGCGGGTTCGAGGAGCGCGTCGCCGCGCTCTACCGCGACGGCGAGGTTCCCGGCTTCGTGCACCTGTCGATCGGCCAGGAGGCCGCCGCGGTCGGCGCGTGCTGGCCGCTGCGGGACGACGACGTCATCACGTCGACCCATCGGGGCCACGGCCACTGCCTCGCGAAGGGACTGGACCCGCGCGGGATGTTCGCCGAGCTCATGGCGCGTGCCGACGGCACCAACCGCGGTCGGGGCGGGTCGATGCACATCGCGGACCCGGGTCGCGGCGTCTTCGGCGCCAACGGGATCGTCGCGGCCGGGCTGCCGATCGCGGTCGGCGCGGCAGTCGCGGCGCAGCTGCGCGAACGCGACGCGGTTGCCGTGGCGTTCTTCGGTGACGGCGCCGTCGCCGCGGGCGCGTTCCACGAGGCGGTGAACCTCGCCGCGGTGTGGCGGCTCCCCGTGGTCTTCTTCTGCGAGAACAACGGCTACGCGGAGTTCTCCCCGGCGTCGAGCCAGCACGCCGCGCCGCTCGAGCGAAGGGCCGCGGGATACGGCGTCGACTACGTCGCCGTCGACGGCAACGACGTCGTCGCGACCGCGCGCGCGATGCGCGACATCGTGTCGGCGGCGCGCGACGGCCGCGGGCCGTCGATCGTCGAGGCGACGACGTACCGCCGCCACGGCCACTACGAGGGCGACCCGCAGCGGTACCGGTCGGCCGACGAGGTGCGCGAGTGGGAGACGCGCGACCCGATCGTCGTCCACGCGGACCAGCTGCGCGCCGCCGGGATCGGGGACGACACGATCGGTGCGATCGAGCGGTCGGTCGCGTGCGAGCTCGACGGCGCGCTCGACGCGGCCCGTCGATCCGCCGCGCCGGACGTCGCGACGCTCCACGACTTCGTCGTGCGTGCACGCCCCCCGACCACCGAGCCGCCACCACTGCCCGCCGACGGGCCCGTCTTCCGCACGATGGACGCGATCCGCGGCGCGCTCGAGGTCGAGCTCGACCACGACGAGCGCGTCTTCGTCGCCGGCATCGACGTCGGCGAGGGCGGCAACGTCTTCGGCCTGACCCGCGGGCTGCGCGACCGGTTCGGGGACCGGGTCCGCGACACGCCGATCTCGGAGACCGCGATCGCCGGGCTCGGGGTCGGCGCGGCGATGGCGGGGATGCGGCCCGTCGTCGAGATCATGTATCTCGACTTCGTCGGCGTGTGCCTCGACCAGCTCCTGAACCAGGCGGCGAAGCTGCCGTTCATGACGGGCGGCGGCGCGCGCATGGCGTTGACGGTGCGCACGCAGTTCGGCGCAGGGCGCTCGTCGGGCAGCCAGCACTCGCAGAGCCTCGAGGCGCTGCTCGCGCACATCCCGGGGCTCACCGTCGTCATGCCGTCGACACCGGCCGACACGTACGGCCTCCTGCGCGCCGCGATCCAGGATCCGAACCCGGTCGTGTTCGTCGAGAACCGGTTGCTGTACGGCACGAAGGGGCCGCAGCCGCCCGACGACCACGTCGTGCCGATCGGGAAGGCGTCGGTGGTCCGCGAGGGCACGGACGTCACGGTCGTGTCGGTGTCGCGCATGGTCCACGAGGCAGTCGCGGCCGCGGACGCCGTCGCCCGTGACGGGATCGCGGCGGAGGTCGTCGACCTGCGTACCGTCGCGCCGCTCGACACCGCCACCATCCTCGAGTCCGTCGCCAGGACGAGCCGGCTGCTGATCGCGCACGAGGCCGTCGTCCCGTTCGGCATCGGCGCCGAGATCGCCGCGACCGTCGCGCGCGACGCGTTCTGGGACCTCGACGCGCCGATCGCGCGCGTCGGTGCGGCCGCGACGCCCCCGCCGTACGCGCCGGAGCTCGAGCGCGCCTGGCTCCCCGACCGCGACGACATCGCCGACGCGATCCGGCGGCTGGCGCGCGTCTAACTGCCGCGAACGACGGCCGCTCCTCTCGCAGTCTCACGTTCGTTGATACGTGACTACCGAAGAGGTACAGGATTCACTCAATGAGGCTCCGCTGCGCCGTCCTTCACACAACAGATGCCGTCAGCAGCCGAGGGCTCTCGCGATCACGGTGTGCTGGATCTCGTTGGTGCCCTCGCCGATCTCGAGCACCTTGGCATCGCAGTAGAAGCGCGCGACGGGCGAGTCGAGCATGTAGCCGAGGCCGCCGTGGACCTGCACGGCCTCCGACGCCGCCCACACCGCGAGACGGCTCGCCTTCAGCTTCGCCATCGACGCCTCCTTGAGGAACGGCTCCCCCGTGTCGCGCAGGTACGCGGCGCGGTACGTGAGCCAGCGCGCGGCTTCGAGCTCGGTCGCGATGTCAGCGAGCTTGAATTGGATCGCCTGGAACCTCGCGATCGGCTGCCCGAACTGCTCGCGCTGCTTCGCGTGGTCGAGCGCCAGGTCGAGGACGGCCTGCGTCAGGCTGAGCGACAGCGCGGCGATCGAGATGCGACCGACCTCCAGCGTGCGCAGGAACTGTCCGAGCCCCATGGCGGGATCACCGACGAGGTGGTCGTCGGGGATCCACACGTCGTCGAAGGACAGCTCTCGTGTGTCGAGGCCGCGCCAGCCGATGCCGCGCAGCTTCGGGCCCATCGTGAAGCCGGGTGTGTCCTTCTCGACGACGAAGCTCGCGAACGCGTCGTCGGTGCGTGCGAGCAGCGTCACGCCGAAGGACATGTCCGTGCCCGCGTTCGAGATGAACGTCTTGCGCCCGTTGATCAGCCAGCCGCCGTCGCGCCGCGCGGCACGGGTGCGGATCCCGCGCGCGTCGGAGCCGGCGTCGGGTTCGGTCAGCCCGAACGCGCCCAGCGCCCGTCCCTCGGCCAACGGGCGCAGCCAGCGCTCGCGCTGCGCGTCGGTGCCGAACAGGAGCAGCGGCAGCGAACCGATCGTCACGTGGGCCTGCCACGCCGCCGCGACCGACTGGTCGGCCAGCCCGATCTGCTCCATCGCGGCCACGAACCCGACCGTCGACATGCCGATCCCGCCCCACTCCTCCGGGACGAGCACGCCGAGGAGGCCGAGCGCGCCCATCTCGCGCAGCAGGTCCGTGGGACACCGCCCTTCGTGCCACGCCTGCGGTGCGCGGCGCGCGATCTCCTGCTGCGCGAAGTCGCGACACAGGCCGGCGAGGTCGCGCTCCGCCTCGGTGAGCGACAGGTCCACTACCGGTCCAGGTGCTTCATGAACGTCGACGACCAGTCGCCGAGGTCGGTCGGGACCGAGTACGGGCGCTCGCGGTTGATCTCGGCCCAATGGCGTGCGACGTCCTCGATCGTCGGCTCGCACGCGTCGTCGACCCAACCCTCGGTCGACGCGAGGAAGATCCGCGCGAAGCGACCGAACCCCGCCGCGTAGATCTCGCCGTTCACCGGGCAGTCCTCGTGCGCGAGGAACGCGACGATCGGCGCGACCAGGTCGGGCGACATCTCGGGCGAGCCGGACCCGCCCGCCATGCGCGTGAACGCACCCGGCGCGATCGCGTTGACCGTGATGCCGTGTCGCGACGCGGCCGTCGCGAGGCTGCGGGTCAGGCCGACGATGCCCGCCTTGGCCGTCGCGTAGGCGAGGTTGTTCGGCAGGCCGAACAACCCGGTCGACGTCGTCATGACGACGCGCCCGTAGCCGTGCTCGACCATGTGGGGCCATGCGGCGCGCGTCGTGTTGAACGATCCGCCCACGTGCACCGCGAGGTGCCGCGCGAGATTGTCCTCGTCGGCCTCGGGGAAGCCCGCCCATCGCACGATGCCCGCGTTGTTCACGACGACGTCGACGCGACCGAACTGCTCGAGCGCGGTGTCGATCAGCGTCTGCGCGCCGTGCGCGCTCGCGACGTCGTTCGTGTCGGCGATCGCGTCACCACCCGTGCGCGTGATCTCGTCGACGACCGCGGCCGCGACGTCGCTGTCCGCGCCATCGCCGCCGATCGAGCCGCCCAGGTCGTTCACGACGACGCGTGCGCCTCGGGACGCGAGCAGCAGCGCGTACGCGCGCCCGAGGCCGCGCCCCGCGCCGGTGACGATCGCGACCCGTCCGTCGAACCGGTAGGCGTTCAGGTCTCCGCTCATGGCGCCTGCGGCGCCGGGCGATCCCCGTGGTCGCGCTCGCTACTCGCGCGGGATACCCGGCTCGCGAATGCTCGCCGCTCCTGGGCCCCCGCGTCCGCTCCGCTCACGCCTCGCTCGCTCAGGCCGCCACTCTCGCGTCGAAGCCGAGCAGGCGCGCGAGGGTGCCGCCGACCATCGCGGCGCGCTCGTCCGCGGGGACGTCGGCCATGAGGCGCGCCAGCAGCTCGCGGCTGCCGCGGAACGTGCCCTCGGCGTGCGGGTAGTCGTTGCCCCACACGATCGACGACACGCCGGTGATGTGCCGGGTCGCGACCGCGACGGGGTCGTCCTGGAACGACACGTGGAACTGGCGCGCCACGTACTCGCTCGGCTTCAGCGGGTACGGCCACTTCTCGTTGAGCCGGAACAGCTGGGCCATGTTCGGCTGGTCGTTCGCCGGTCTCGTGTCGTCCCAGTAGCCGAGCCACCAGTCGGCGTCCTGTCCGATCCCCGTGACCCAGCACTTGTCCATCGCGCCGACGAGCGACCCGAGCCAGTGCGCGTTGAACTCGATGAGCGCGAAGTGGAGATCGGGGTACCGCTCGGGCACGCCCCCGCCGATCAGCTCGCAGATGACCTGCTGGGGCACGAACGTGCTGTAGATGCACTGCGTGATCATCCGCTTCGACGCGGTCTTCTCGGTCATCGGCTGGTTGACCTGCGCGGCCGACTCCATCACGACCTTCAGCGTCGTCGACGCGGGATCGTTCACCTTGACGCCACCGGTCTGGGTGTGGATGAAGACGTGCACGCCGTTGGCCTGCGCGGCGGCCCACACCGGATCGAAGTCGCGCGACCAATACGGCTTCGGCGGCACCGCGGGCAGGAGGACGGCGCGGAAGCCGGCGGCCGCGACGCGCTCGATCTCCGCGACCGCGTCACCGATGTGGGTGATGGGGACGGGCGCGGTCGGCGCGAGCCGGTCGAAGTGCTCGCTGAAGCGCTCGACGACGTAGTCGTTGTAGACGCGCGCGTGCGCCATCGACAGCTCGTGGTCGTCGGAGTACAGGCCGAACAGGGACAGGTTCGGGTGCATGACCTGGACGTCGACGCCGTCCAGATCCATGTCCTCGAGGATCGTCGCCGGGTCCCCCTCCGGCATGCGCCCGCCGGTCTGGCGGTACCGCGAGATCGTCCACCCCTCGAACCCGGGCGTGTGGAGGCGCCGGAAGATCCGCGCGCCCCCCTCGACGAGGGGCTCGATCTCGAAGTCCTCCTCCCACACCGCGCGATCGCGCAGGTGCTTCGGGAGACGGGTGACGAACAGGTCGGTCGGCTCGAGCAGGTGCCCGTCGGCCGAGACGACGAAGTCCTTCGCGGTCATGTCTTCGCAACCCATGTCTTCGCAACCCATGTGCGGTCCTGCTGCGCGAAGCTACGGCCGGCAGCGTAGACCAACCGGTCGGTACAGGAAATGGGGGATCATCCGGTGACCAAGCGCTGGACCCGCCGGCCCGAAGGGTCGACCTGGGGCGACTGGGGCGACGACGACGAGCTCGGGCGCGTCAACCTCCTCACCCCCGCCAAGGTGCTCGAGGGCGTCCGCGAGGTCGAGGCCGGGATCAGCTTCTGCCTCAGCCTCCCCCTCGACTTCCCCGGCGGCACCGCGCTCAACCAGCGCCGCCATCCGCCCGTCCTCGCGCCGACCGAGGACATGGAGGGCAACCCCGCCACCTTCTACAACGTCCACCAGAGCCGGATGGAGCGGTGGGGGCACCCCAAGTACGTCGACGTCTGGGCCGACGACGTCGTCACGCTCTCGCTGCAGTACTCGACCCAGTGGGACTCGCTCGCGCACGCGGGTGCCGAGTTCGACGTCGACGGCGACGGCGAGGAGGAGGCCGTCTTCTACAACGGGTACCGCGCGGGCATCGACCTCGTCGGACCGAAGGAGGACGCGCGTGGCGACGGCGGCGCGCACCGGTGCTTCGCGCACCATCTGGGCCTCGAGCACATGGCGTTCCACGGCGTCCAGGGACGCGGCGTGCTCGTCGACCTCGCGCACCATCTCGGGCACGACTGGCGCGCGGTGGACCGCGCGACGCTCCAGGAGATCATGCACGCCGACGGCGTCGTCGTGGAGCCGGGCGACATGCTGCTGCTGCACACGGGCTTCGCGACGAAGGTCCTCGAGTGGGACCGCAGACCCGATCCGGTGAAGATCCACGCGATGTGCACGTACCTCGACGCGCGCGACCCGACGTTGCTCGAGTGGATCGCGGAGTCGCAGATCGCCGCGCTCGTCGCCGACAACTACGCGGTCGAGGGTCTCGTCGGTCGCGACCGCGACGAGAGCCGGCACTCGTTGCTGCCGATCCACCATCTGTGTCTCTTCCGCCTCGGCGTCCCGCTCGGCGAGATGTGGTACCTCCACGAGCTCGCGTCGTGGTTGCGCGAGCACGGGCGCAGCCGGTTCCTGCTGACCGCCCCGCCGCTGCGCCTCCCCGGGGCCGTCGGCTCACCGGTCACCCCCGTCGCGACCGTCTGACGAAGATGCGGCACTCACGCCCGGAATACGAACGTCAGTGCCGCATCTTCGTGGTCGTGAAGTCGAACGACGCGTAGCCGTTGGCGCGCAGCTCGGCGATCTCGGCGAACAGCTTCGGACGGCCAGCCGAGTTCAACAGGTACTTGCGCGGCTTCCCCGGGATGTTGCTGCCGAAGTAGTAGCTGCTCTCGCCGAACGACGGCGCGCGCTTCGCGGCGCGGTCGACCATGTCGGTCCACTGCTTCTCCGCCGCCGCGTCGACCTCGATCGTGTCGCACCCGCGCTCGCGCGCGTGCACCAGCAGCTCGGTGACGAAGTCCACCTGGTCCCCGTTGTACCGGGGGTTGTTGCCCGCGGCGGCGTGCGGGCCGCCCGGGAAGAAGAGGTTCGGGAACCCCGCGGTCTGGATGCCGAGGAACGTGCGCGGACCGTCGGCCCAGTGATCGGTGAGCGCGACGCCGTCACGGCCGCGGATCCCCATGCGCGCGAGCGCGCCCGTGCCGAAGTCGAAGCCCGTCGCCCACACGACCATGTCGAGCTCCCGGACGCCGTCGGCCGTCTCGATGCCGTCGGCGGTCATCCGCAGGATCGGCGTCTCGTGCAGGTCGACGAGCGCGACGTTCGGCCGGTTGTACGTCTCGTAGTAGCCCGTCACGAAGGGGGGCCGCTTCTCGCCGAAGCGTTGGCCCTTCGGGACGAGCTTCTCCGCGGTCGCAGGGTCGTCGACGATCGTGCGGATCTTCTCGGCCACGAACTCGCACCACTGCGCGTTCGCGGCGGGGTCGAGGAGGAGGTCGGTGTAGTTGCTCGTAAGCTTCGAGAAGCCGGGGCTGTTCCACATCTTCTCGAAGAACGCGAGCCGCTCCTCCTCCGTGTCGTCGAACGTGGCCCGGTCGTGTGCGCGGTGGAGGAAGCCGTGGGGTGACGAGTTGAGCGTCGCACAGATGTCGTCGAACTCCGCGCGCAAGCGCGCCTGCTCGTCGGAGGTGATCGGCGCGTTGTTCAGCGGTGTGCACCAGTTCGCGCTGCGTTGGTACACGGTGAGCGACGCCGCCTCGGTGGCGACGATCGGGATGATCTGCACCCCGCTCGACCCCGTGCCGACGACGGCGACGTGCTTGCCGGCGAAGTCGACGGGCGTCGCGGGCCAGAGGCCGGTGTGGTACTGCTCACCCGCGAAGTCGTCGCGCCCGGGCACGTCGGGGAAGTACGGCACGGACAGCACACCGGTCGTGGCGACGAGGAACCGTGCCCGGGCGATGGCGCCGTCGCCGGTCGTCACGCTCCACACCGCGGAGTGCTCGTCGAAGCGCGCGGAGGTGACGCGCGCGTCGAAGCGGATGTGGCGACGGAGGTCGAAGCGGTCGACGACGTAGTTCAGGTAGCGCTCGATCTCCGGCTGTTGGGCGAAGTGCTCCTGCCACTCCCACTCCTGGAAGAGCTCGCGGGAGAACAGGTAGCCGTAGGTGTAGCTCTCGGAGTCGAAGCGCGCACCCGGGTACCGGTTCCAGTACCAGGTGCCGCCGACGCCGGCCCCCGCCTCGACGAGCTGCACCGAGAAGCCGGCCTCGCGGGCGCGATAGAGCTGGTAGATCCCGGTGATGCCCGCGCCGACGACGAGCACGTCGACGTCGGCGACCGCGTCGACCGCGTTCTCGCGCGCTGCCATGGCCCTCCCCGCCGACGGTTTTGTACCGACCGGTTAGTCTAATCCTGTGTTGACGGACGCCCGCCGCGCCGTGCCCTACGCGGTCGACGTGCCGGACCGGATCGCGAAGCAGCGCTACTACGATGCCGACTTCTACGCGCTCGAGGCCGAGCGGCTCTGGCCGCGCGTCTGGCAGATGGCGTGCCGCCTGGAGGAGATCCCCGAGCCGCGCGACTACGTCGAGTACGAGATCCTCGACCAGTCGATCGTCGTCGTCCGGACCGACGACATGGGTGTGCGCGCGTTCCAGAACTCGTGCCGTCACCGCGGCGTGAAGATCGTCGAGGGACGCGGGACGTGCCGGAGCGGGTTCGTGTGCCCGTTCCACGGTTGGTGCTACGGCGCGGACGGCGCGAACACGTTCGTGCCGCGTGCGCGGACGTTCGCCGAGCACAACCTCGCCGCGGGTGACATCGATCTCGTGCCGGTGCGGTGCGAGACGTGGGGTGGGTGCGCGTGGATCAACCTGGACGACACCGCGCCGCCGCTGCGCGAGTCGCTCGAACCAGCCGCGACGATCCTCGACGCGTGGAAGGTCGAGTCGCTGCGCACCGAGCGGTGGTACGCGTGCCGGCTGCCCGTCAACTGGAAGCTCGCCATCGAGGCGTTCGTCGAGAGCTACCACGTCGTGCAGACGCATCCGCAGCTCGTCATCCCGACGCGCTACGGCCTGCGTGACGGCGCGCCGTTCGACGCGCGCGCGTTCGTCGACGCCGACATCCGCTACCTGCGCGCGATGTGCGACGGCATGGACGGCATGGTGCACGCGGACGACGTCCGCATCGCGGAGGGATTGCGCGACGTCGAGCTGCCGGCGGAGCCCGAAGCCGCGCGCGCGGCGTGGAACCGGATGCTGAACGAGGCCGTGACCGCGTGGCACCGCGAGCGCGGCGACGACATGCCCGACCTCAACCGGCTCGCCGCGCAGGGCGTGCAGCTCGAGTTCTTCCAGTGCTTCCCGCACTGGTTCGTGCTGCCGATGTACAGCAGCGCGTCGTCATACCGGTTCCGCCCGCTCGGGCCCGAGGAGACGCTCATGGAGCTGTGGTCGCTGGCGCGGGTCCCGGAGGAGACCGAGACGCTGCGTCCCGCGCCGCCCGAGCTGTGGGAGTGCGACGACCCGCGCTGGCCGCCGATCCCGGCGCAGGACTTCTCGAACCTGCCGCGCCAGCAGAAGGGGCTCCACGCGCGCGGCTTCGAGTACATGCGGTTGTCGGCCGGGATGGAGGGGCACGTCTCGAACTTCGAGCGGACGATCGACGGGTTCCTCGCCGGCCTGCCCCACGACGCGCTCGCCGGCGCGTTGCACGCCGTCAACGTGTATCCGTTCGACCGGCCCGTCGCCGACCTCGGGATCTGACGACCGTGACGACCTTCGCGGACGTCGACGCCGGAGTGCGCGCCGCGCTCGCGGCGTACACGCAGGCCCTCGACGACGGCCGCACCGACGACGTCGTCGCGACGTTCTGCCCGGACGGCGCGTGCGCCATCCCCGGGCTCGGCGACCACGAGGGTCACGACGCGTTGCACGCCGCGTACGAGCGTGTGAAGCCGCGACGGCCGCAGCGTCACCTCGTCCTCAACACGCTGGTCACGGACTGGGACGAGCACGAGGCGCGGGCCACGAGCGACGTCGTCTTCCTGCTCCAGACGCACGACGGCTGGTCGGTGCAGCTCGTCGGGCGCTACCACGACACGCTGCATCGTGGCGGCGACGGCCGTTGGCGGTTCCATCGCCGAACGGCGGAGTTCCGCCCTTAGCTAGCCGACGATCTCCGGCATCACGTCGCGGGCGAAGCGCTCGACCTGCGCGCGTCCGGCGCCAGGCCACATGCACACGAGGTACCCGTAGCCTTCGTCACGCCACTTCGCGGCGTGCTTGCGCGCGGTGTCGAGGTCGTCGAGCGAGATCGACGTCGCGCGCATGATCGACGACGGGTCCCGTCCCGCTTGCGTCGCGAGCTCGTCGATGCGGTCGTTCGCAAGGCGCAACGAGCTCGGCGTCCCCCAGGTGTGCCACACGTCCGCGTAGCGCGCGACGAGCGGCAGCGTGCGGCGCGGGCCGCTGCCCCCGATCCAGATCGGCGGGTGCGGCCGCTGCACCGGCACTGGACGCAGCTGCGCGTCCTGCAACGACACGACGCGACCGCGGTACGAGACCACCTCACCGGTGAACAGCCGGGTGACGATCTCGAGCGCGTCCTCCAGGAGGTCGAACCGCTCCCCCGTCGGCGGGAACGGGATGCCGAGCTCGGCGTGCTCCTTGTCGAACCAGGCCGCGCCGAGCGAGAGCTCGAGCCGCCCGTGGGACGCATGGTCGACGGTGACCGCCTGCGCGGCGAACACCGACGGGTGGCGGTACGTCACCCCGGTCACGAGGAGTCCGAGGCGGATGCGTGACGTCACGCCCGTCAGCGCGGCGAGCGTCGTCATCCCGTCGAACACCTCGCCCGGCCCTTCGCCGTACATCGGCTGGAAGTGGTCGAAGCCCCATGCGCCGTCGAAGCCGAGGTCCTCGGCGAAGCGCACGCGCGCCACGACCTCGTCCCACGACATGCGTTGCTGCGCGACGTCGAGTCCGAGGCGCACGGCTCAGTCCTCGAGCAGATCGGGCTCGGTCGCCACGATCCAGTCGTACAGCGGTTGGAACCCGCGCCAACCCGCCATCGGCGGCCCGACCTGGCCCGCGGTCTTGGCGGCCTGCTCGGGGTCGATCGGGACCGGTGTGCCGGCCGCTTCGGCGAGCAGTTGCGCCTGGCACGTCCGCTCCATCGTGATGAACCACCACGCGGCCTCGTCGACCGACGTCTGCCCGACGGTGAGCAGTCCGTGGTTCGAGAGGATGACGGCCTTGCCGTCGCCGAGGGCCTGGGCGATCCGCTTCCCCTCCTCGAGGTCGAGGACGACGCCCGTGTAGTCGTCGAAGACCGCGTGGTCGCCGTAGAACGCGCACGCATCCTGCGTGAGCGGATCGAGCGGGCGGCGCAACGACGACCACGCCTTCCCGTGCACCGAGTGCGCGTGCGCGGCGGCGACGACGTCGGGCCGCGCCGCGTGGATCTGCGAGTGGATCGCGAACGCGGCCTGGTTGACCGGCCACGTGCCGTCGACGACCTCCCCGCGCGCGTTCACGAGGATGAGGTCCCTCACCCGGATCTGCCGGAAGCTCATGCCGAACGGGTTGACCCAGAAGTGGTCGAGGCGCTCCGGGTCGCGCGCGGTGATGTGGCCGGCGATGCCTTCGTCGAAGCCGAACCGGCCGAACAGACGGAACGCGGCGGCGAGGCGCCGCTTGCGGTGGCGGCGCTCGTCCTCGACGGTGTCGAAGGTCGGGAACCGCAGCGGGACTCGATCCGAGGCCATGACGGGATCTTACGGAACGACGCGCTCGGGACGGCGCCCGCGTCGGTGACGGACGTAGAGGATGACCGCGACGACGTTGGCGCCGAACAGCACGGCGAGGACCGCGAGGTCGACGTCGCTGACGTCGAGAACGCGGGCCCGGACGTCTCTCGCGACGTTGATCGTGCGGGTGAGCACCATCGACCCGCCGACACCGGACACCGCGTAGCGGCCGGCCGCGACGCAACGGAGCAGAGCTCGGCCATGGCCGTCGAGCACGACGCGTCGCGTCGTCCCGCCGGGATAGCGCAGCCTGAGCGAGTCGACGCGGTCGCCGAAGAACGAGCGCGACGCGGTGAGGCGCACGTCGAAGCACCGGAGCACGACGGTCGTCTGGTGTTGCGACGCGGGGTCGAGCGTCGACGGCCGCGCGACGGGCACCACGTAGCCGTCGGCACGCGCCCGCGACGCGGTGTAGCGGATCGGCACGCTGACCGCGTTCCCTGCTGCGGTGACGACGACCCGGCTGGTTGGAAGCCACGCGCCACCGACGTCGTCGATCGTCGACCAGGTACCAACGCTGCTGCGCAGCACGACGCGTGCGCGCGCGCTCGGCTCGATCACGCGACCGTGCGCGTCGACGAACCGGAACGTCGTGAACGTCTCGACCTCGAACATCGCGGTGCGCGTCACGACGTCGGCGGTCTGGGCGACGTCCGACCAGCCCGTGAAGCGCGCCCGGAGCCCGGGGCCGAGGACGATCGTGGCCGCAGCGGTACTCACGAGACGGCCCGCGCGATCGGCGGCGAGCGCGCGACCTTCACCGTCGGTGACGAGCAACCATGCGTTCCCGGTCGCCGGATCGGTCGTGAACCGCGTCCCCGCGAACGTGAACGACGCCTGCGCGACCGGAGGGACGGTGCGCACGTCGAGCAGCTCGGTGCCGCGGGGGAGCGTCGCGGCGGCCGGTGGCGACGTCGCCGCCGCGGCGCGCGGGACGGCGGTCGTCAGGAGCGGGACGCCCAGGAGCAACGAGCTCGTGACCCGGGCCGCGCGGACCGCCCAGGGGCGACGCATCGTGGCCAGCGTGCCGCTACGAAGCCTTCGTGTCGAGTCTGTCGCGCTCGTCGCCGGGGCGATCGGCGACACGATCTGGAGCCGTGCTCGTGATCGCGACCGTGCAGGTCGTGGTCACGCGCCCGCGCGGTTCGTCGTCCGGTGAGACGGACGACGGCGAGGTCGTCATCGACCTCGCCGAGGCGTTCGACGACGTGCCCGAGCGAGCACGTTGACGACGTGCGTCAGACGCGGTCGAGCTCGAGCATCCGGATCGCGTTGCCGCGCAGGATGTTGTAGCGCTGCTGCTCGTCGTCCACGCCGGCGAGCATCTTCTCGCAGTACTCCTTCGAGTTCGGCCACGTCGTGTCGGTGTGCGGGTAGTCGGTCTCGAAGCAGATCTGGTGCTCACCGACCTCGTCGAGCGAGCGCACGCCGTGCCGGTCCCACGTGAAGCACCCGAAGACCCGGCCGTAGTAGTAGGTCGACGGGGGCTCGGGACACAGCCGCTTGGAGTTCTGCCACGCGTTGTGCTCCTCCCACACCGTGTCGGCCCGCTCGAGAGCGTAGGGGATCCACCCGATCTGGCCCTCGGAGTACGCGATCTTCAGCTTCGGGAAGCGGTGCATGATCCCGCCGAAGAGGTAGTCGCCGAGCGATGCCATCGAGTTGTTGAACGCGACCATGCTGCCGACGCCCTTCGGGGCGTCGGGCGACGAGAACGGGTCGGTCGACGACGACCCGACGTGCATGCACACGGTCGTGCCGGTGTCGGCGCACACCTGGAACATCGGGTCCCAGTAGCCGGTGTGGATGCTCGGCAGGTCGAGCTTCGTCGGCAGCTCCGAGAAGCACACCGCGCGCACGCCACGCGCCGCGTTCCGCTCGATCTCCGCGGCGGCGAGCTGCACGTCCCACAGCGGGATGATGCACAGCGGGATGTTGACGCCGATCGACGGGTCGCACCACTCCTCGACCATCCAGTCGTTGTACGCGCGCACGCACGCCAGCGCGAGGTCCTTGTCGTCGGCCTCGTAGAACGTCTGCCCGCAGAACCGCGGGAACGTCGGGAACGGCAGCGAGGCGTCGACCCAGTTGAGCTCGAAGTCCTTCTTGCGCTCCTTGGCGTCGTAGCAGCCGGGACGCATGTCGTCGTACGTCGTCGCGGTCATCGTCATGACCGTCTTGTCGAACTTCGAGAGGTCGTCGCCGGGCGTCGCCGACTTCGGGATCGCGACGAACTTCTTCTGGACGTAGATGACCTTGTCCTCGTAGATCCAGGCGTCGCCCCACTCGCCGTCGGGGTCCTCGGTCATCTCGTACTTCGCGCCGCGCCGGAGCCGGAACGCTCCCCAGCGCTTGCGCTCGACGCGCGGCCCCTTCTCCCGGTGCTTCGCCGGCAGCCAGGTCTGCCAGACGTGCGGCGGCTCCACGACGTGGTCGTCGACGCTGATGATCTTCGGCAGCTCCACTCGGCACCTCTTCCGCGGGGGGGTCGTTCCTGACGTGAACGTCAGCTCGCAGGCTACCGCTCCCCGGTCCCGTGGACGACGGGCCCTGTCCTCGAGGGGCGTTCCGGGCGCCAGAATCTCGGCGTGCGGACAAGGGTCGCGGCCGGTGCCCTCGCGGTCGCGTCGATCGTGCTCGTGTCGGCGTGCACGTCGGCCGGAGGCCGCCGCGCGTCCGACCGACCTCCGTCGCGGACGACCCCGCACACGGTGCCGGTCACGCGCGCGCCGGTGACGGTCGCGTCGACGACGACGACCACGCTGCCGCCGGGCCCGCGGGCACCCGTCGTCAGCCGGGTCGCGGTGCACGCGCCCGTCGTGTTCATCACGATCGACGACGGCTACACGCGCGATCCGCGCGTGCTCGCGCTCGTGAAGCTGCTGCACCTGCCGATCACCGCGTTCGTGATCCGCGGCCCCGCGCTCGCCGGTCTTGCATACTGGCGCGCCCTCCAGGCTGCGGGCGCGCGCATCGAGGACCACACGATCACGCACCCGCATCTCCAGCAGCTGGACCTCGCGGACCAGGAGCACGAGATCTGCGGCCCGTTGGACGAGTTCGCGACCTGGTTCGGGACGCGTCCGACGCTGTTCCGGCCGCCGTACGGCGACTACGACGAAGCGACGCGCTACGCGGCCGCGACGTGCGGGATCCACGCCGTCGTCCTGTGGCGGGCGACGTTGAGCGACGGCAAGCTCGCCGCGCAGGGCGGTCGCCTCCAACCCGGCGACATCATCCTGATGCACTGGCGCCCGACGCTCTACGACGACCTCGTCCATCTGCTCGCGCTGTTGCGGGCCCAGCATCTCGGCGTCGGGCAACTGGAGGGCGCGCTCGCCGCGGCCGGTGATTGATCGCGCGTCCCGCGCGACGCCGGCTCGTGTCGGAGGGGGGACTTGAACCCCCACGCCCTTGCGGGCACTAGCCCCTCAAGCTAGCGCGTCTGCCGATTCCGCCACTCCGACGTGACCCGCCACGATACCCGCGCCGCGAGCGCGCCGGTCACCCCTTGCTGGGCCGCGGCGCGAGCCAGACCGCGCCGCCGTCGAACGCGCCGTACGGGTCGAGCCGCATCCCGCGCACCCGGGGCCCGACGACCATGCGGGTCTCGAACTGCGCGACCGGCGCGGTCACGTACTGGTCGAGGACCGCGGCCTCCGCGCGCGCGAAGTCGGCGACGCGGCGACGCCCGTCCTGCTCCCCTTCCGCCGCGCGCAACGCGTCCGCGAATGCGGTGCTCCGGAACCCGAACACGTTCGTCGGCGACCCGGCCGTGAACAGCGGGCCGAGGAACGCCTCGCTGCTCGGGTAGTCCGCCACCCAGCCGAGGCGGAACAGCTCGACACCGCCGTACACGACGAACGCGCTGTAGTCCGCGACGGCATGCGGACGCGCGACCGCGGGGATGCCGACCGCCCCGAGCTGCTGCTGCACCTCGGTCGCGACCGCGCGCTGGATCGGGTCGTCGTCGAAGTCGATCCCGATCCCGGGCACCTTGCCGTCGGGGAACGCCGCAGCGAGCAGACGGCGCGACTCGGCCGGGTCGTAGTCGCAACGGCCGCGACACGCGTTCGTCGGTCCGGCGGGCACTCCGAGCGGGATCAGACCGCCCGCGACCTGCGCGGTCGCGCCGTACCCCGCGCGCACCAGCGAACGTGCGTCGAGCGCGCGCACGATCGCCTCACGGAAGCGCACGTCGGCGAGCTTCGGGTCGCGCAGGTTCAACGCGTAGAAGCTGACCGCGAGGTATGGGCCCGCGACGAGTCGCTCACCACGACGGTCGGCGTCCTCCGACTCCGCACGCGTGAGCGGCGCGACGTCGAGCTTCCGAGCCTGGTACGCGGCGTACGCGGCAGCGACGGTCGGGAACGGGACGAGGTCGATCTCGTCCAGCCACGGCGACGACCTCGGTGCCGTCCGCACCGCGCGCAGCACGATCGTCGATGCGTTCCGTTCGACGAACCGGAACGGCCCGGAGCCGATCGGCGACGCCGCGAGACGGGCGGGGTTCGCGGCGAGCGCGCGCGGCTCGATGCCCAGGCCCGGTTGCGAGAAGACGGCGGGCAGCACCGCGAACGGGCGTGTCGTCGTCACGACGACGGTGTGCGCGTCGGGAGCGGCCACGTCGTGGACGACCGCGAGGATGCCGGCGAACGGCGAACCGCTGCCCGGCGCGCGCACGCGATCGATCGTGGCCTTCACGTCGGCCGCGGTGACGGGCGTGCCGTCGTGGAAGCGCGCGTCGGCGCGCAGGTCGAACGTGAACACCGTTGCGGTCGGGTTCGCGTGCCACGCGCGTGCCAGCCCGGGAACCGGGTTCGACGTGACCGGGTCGAGGCCGACGAGCGGCTGGAACAGCAACGACGCCGCGAGCGCGCTCGCGGGGTTCTCGCCCCGCGTCGGGTCGAGGCTCGCGAGCCCGACCACACCGACGCGCAGCACGCCGCCGTGAAGCGGCTTCGTGGCCGCGGTGTCGCGGCTGCTCCCTCCCGAGCACGCCGTCAACAGCGCGCCCGTGAGCAGCACGACGACGAGCGCGGGGGTCAGACGGCGTCGCGGTGGCGGCATCGGAGCACCCGCGCTACGGGCGGATCCCCCACTCGTTCATGTTGACGAACATCGAGTAGATCGGGTTGTCGTCGACCGGCCCGACGATCCGCTTGCTCCACAGCAGGATGTTCGGGAGCGGGTCCAGCGGCAACGCGATCATGTTCGCAGCCTCGATCTTGGCGGCCTGCTTGCCCGCGTTCTGCCGCGCCGCCTCGTCGAGGCTGCTCTCGACGGTCTGCAGCAGCGGGTCGAGGTCGGGGATGTTCACGCGCTGCCAGTTCTGGCCCGAGTTGCCGTTGGCCGGCGTCGGGATGTTGGCTGAGCAGAAGATCGAGCAGTCGGCCGGGTCGAGCTGCGTGAGCACCTGCGCGTAGAGCGCGACCTGGAAGTCGCCCGACGCGACGACGCTGCCGAGGTCGTTCGAGCTCACGGTGCGCAGCGTCGACGCGAACCCGGCTCTCCGCAGCTGGTCCTGCACGAGCTGCATCGTGAGCGATCGGCGCTGGTTGTTCGCGTTCGTCAGCAGCTGCAGCGAGATCGGCTTCCCGGCCTTCGCCCACACACCGTCCGCACCCTTGGCCCATCCCGCGCCGGTCATCAGGGTGTCGACCTTCGTGAGGTCGAGCCGGTACCCCGCGAACGCGTTCGTGTCCGTGTAGGGCGCGAGCGTGGGCGCGTCGAGCGTCTGCATCGGGTGATGGACGCCGAGCATGCCGAACAGGCGCTCGACGATCTGGTCACGGTCGAGCGAGTACGCGATCGCCTGGCGGACGGGCAACGAGTCGAGCGGCGGGCTCGCGTTGTTGAACCAGAGCGCCTCGAGGTTGCCGGTGTCGGCGGTGAACTTCGAGCTCGCGCCGGCCAACCCCTGCTGGATCGCGCTGACGACGTCGAGCTCGGGCTGCGGGTACAACGCCTGAACCGTTCCGGCCTTGAACGCGTCGAACTCGGACGTCGTCGTCGCGAGGAACTGGAACACGACGCGGTCGAGGTGCGGCTTCGGTCCCCAGTACTGCTCGTTCGGGACGAGCGTCATGCTCGTCCCCCGCTGCCAGCTCTCGAGCCGCCACGGGCCGCCCGACCACGTGTAGCCGTTCTTCATCGCGGCGTCGCGGTCCGTCCCCTGCAGGAGATGGGACGGGAAGATGCCGTACAGGCCGCCGAAGAGCCCCTTCCACGCCGCGTACGACCGGGCGAACGTGACCACCGCGGTGCGCGGGTCGGGCGTGTCGACGCTCGCGATGTTCTGGTAGCCGGTCTGGTCGTAGATGTTCTCGCCGTGCGCGACCTGATCCCACGTGTACCGGAAGTCGGCCGACGTGATCGGCTGCCCGTCGGACCACCGCGCCTGCGGGTCGATGTGGTACGTCACGACCTGCTTCGGGGAGGTCTGCACGTCGGGCTCGCCGGTGAGCAGGTTGCTCGGCTGGTACACCCAGTCGCCGCCCTTGCGCACGACGTCGAACGCGCGCGGCATCGTCTGGGCCTCGAGGATCCACGAGCCCCAGATCTGGCTCGAGCACGCGTCGATCCAGTCGGTGCACCTCGGCTCCTGCTCGGCGCCGACCGTCAGCGTCCCGCCGTTCGGGACGGTCGTCGACGGCGTGGACGTCCCGGACGACTTCGACTTCGAGCCGCCGCCCGAGCACGCGGACGCCACGAACGCGAGGACCGCGACGGTCGCGACGGCCGCGAGCCACCGTCGCGACGAGCCGCGTTGGGAACCGCGCACCACCCTCGACAACCTCCCGACGAGCTGCATCTCCGGTCCGGGCACGCCGCGCGAGCCGCCCGGCGGACGCGGCGCTACTTCAGCCGCAGGGCGAGCAGGATCGTCGTGAACGCGAAGATCACCGACATCACGACCGTGATCCGGTCCAGGTTGCGCTCGACGACGGTGGACCCGGCCATCGACCCACCCATGGACCCGCCGAACATGTCGGAGAGCCCGCCGCCGCGACCGGAGTGGAGCAGGATCAGGACGATCAGCGCGATCGACACGATGACCTGGATCACGACGAGGATCGCGTTGATCACGCGGCCTGCTCCTTTCCGACGAGCCGGAGGACGGTAACACGGCGAGCACGCGGGACGGCGCCTTGCGCCCTCACCCGTCGGCTCGCGGCGGCGAATCGCCCGGCGAATCGCCGCGAGGCGACGCGACGAACGCCCCGGCCGCTGCGGGCTAGACCCAGAATCGTACTATCCGGGCGAACTCGTCCGGGTCAAGGGACGCTCCGCCGACGAGCGCGCCGTCGATCTCGGGCCGGGCCATGAGCTCGCCGATGTTGCCGGGCTTCACGCTCCCGCCGTACTGGATGCGGACCGCGTCGGCGACGTCGCCGCCGAACCGCTCCCGGATGGCCGTCCGGATCGCGCCGATGGTCTCGTTCGCGTCGTCGGGCGTCGCGTTGTGGCCCGTCCCGATGGCCCAGATCGGCTCGTACGCGACGACCGAGCCCGCCACCTGCTCGGCCTTCACGCCGTCGAACCCCGTCAGCACCTGGGTGCGGACCTTGTCCTCGGTGATGCCGGCCTGCCGCTCGTCGAGGGTCTCGCCGCAGCACAGTGTCGGCGTCATGCCGGCGCCGAGCACGGCCCGCACCTTCTTGTTGACGATCTCGTCGGTTTCGCCGAAGAGCTGCCGGCGCTCCGAGTGCCCGACGATCACGTACGACACGTCGAGCTTGGCGAGCATCGGACAGCTCACCTCGCCCGTGAACGCGCCCTGCGGCTCCCAGTGGCAGTCCTGCGCGCCGAGGCCGATCGGGAGCTTGTCCGCCTGGATGAGCGTCTGGAGCGTGCGCAGATCGGTGAACGGCGGTGCGACGACGACGTCGGTGCGCTCGTAGTCGCTCTCGTCGAGCCGGTAGGAGAGCTTCTGCACGACTTGGATCGCGACGTAGTGGTCGTGGTGCATCTTCCAGTTGCCGGTGATCAGCGGCCGGCGGCCGGGTGACGTCATGCAGTTCCCTTCGCAGTGCGGGCGCGGCTCTCGCGCAGTGCCTCGAGGCCGGGCAGGTCGCCCCGCTCGATGAGCTCGAGCGACGCGCCGCCGCCGGTGCTCACGTGGTCGACGCGATCGGCCAGGCCCATCTGGCGGATCGCGGCCGCGCTGTCGCCGCCGCCGACGACCGTGAAGCCCCGGCATTCGGCGACGGCATCGGCGACGGTGTGCGTGCCCGCCGCGAACGGCTCGACCTCGAACACGCCCATTGGGCCGTTCCACAGGACGGTGCCCGCGGCCGCGATCGCGTCGGCGAAGATCGCCGCGGTCTCGGGCCCGATGTCGAGACCCTTCCATCCGTCGGGCATCGCCGACGCCGGTACGACACGCGTCTCCGTGTCGGCTGTGGTCTCGCGCGCGACGACGACGTCGACGGGCACGCGGACGCGATCGGTCGCGAGGAGACGGCGACAGTCGTCGGCGCGCTCGGGCTCGACGAGCGAGTCGCCGACGGCGAACCCCTGCGCGAGCAGGAACGTGAACGCCATCGCGCCGCCGACGAGGATCGTGTCGCAGCGGTCGAGCAGCGCGTCGATCACACCGAGCTTGTCGCTGACCTTCGCGCCGCCGAGCACCGCGAGGAACGGCCGTCTCGGGTCGTGCAGGAGACCGGTCAGCACGTCGACCTCGCGCGCGAGCAGCCGACCGGCCGCGCTCGGCAGCCATTGCGGCGGGCCGACGATCGACGCGTGCGCGCGGTGCGACGCGCCGAACGCGTCGTTCACGTACACATCACCGAGCGCGCTCAACGCGGCCGCGAACGCGGGGTCGTTCGCCTTCTCCCCCGGCTCGAACCGCAGGTTCTCGAGGAGGAGCACGTCACCGGGCCCGAGCGCGTCCGCGCGCGTCTGCACCGTCGGGCCGACGACGGCCGGCGCGAGCACGATGCGCCGCTGGAGCAGGTCGCCCAGGCGCGCCGCGACCGGACGCATCGACAGGCCCGGATCGGGCTCGCCCTTCGGACGGCCCAGGTGCGAGCACGCGACGACCGCGGCGCCGTGGTCGAGCAGCCATCGCAGCGTCGGCAGGGCGCTCACGATGCGCAGGTCGTCGTCGACCTCGCCGTCACGCAACGGGACGTTGAAGTCGAAGCGGGCGAGGACGCGCCGCCCGTCCAGGGGCGGCAGGTCCTCCAGACGCGGGAGGTCCACCGGTCCGGGGTGCGCGCTACTGCGCGACGAAGGCGACCACGTCGACGAGGCGGTTCGAGTAGCCCCACTCGTTGTCGTACCAGCCGAGCACCTTCGCCATCCCGCCGTTCACCATCGTGTCGCGCGCCGAGAAGATGCACGACGACGGGTTGCCGACGATGTCGGCCGACACGAGTGGCTCGTCGTTGTACTCGAGCACGCCGCGGTAGCTCGCGTCGGAGGACGCCTCCGCGAACGCGCCGTTGACGTCGTCGAGGCTCGCGGGGTTCTCGAGCTCGACGACGAGATCCGTGATGGAGCCCGTCGGCACGGGGACGCGCAACGCCATCCCGTCGAGACGGCCGTTCAGCTCGGGCAGCACCTGACCGATCGCGCGTGCCGCACCGGTCGTGTTCGGGACGATCGACAGCGCCGCGGCGCGCATCCGGCGCAGGTCGACCTTGCCGCTGCGCGACGCCTGCGCCTGGTCCTGGAGCTGCTGGTCGCTCGTGTACGCGTGGACGGTCGTGATGAGCCCGTGCGCGATCCCGAAGCGGTCGTTCATCACCTTGGCGAGCGGCGCGAGACAGTTCGTCGTGCATGACGCGTTCGAGATGACCGTGTGCTTCGACGGGTCGTACACCTCGTCGTTGACACCCATGCAGATCGTCACGTCGGCGTCGCTGCTCGGCGCCGAGATCACGACCCGCTTCGCGCCGCCCTGCAGGTGGCCGGCGGCCTTCGCGCGCGCGGTGAACAGGCCGGTCGACTCGATCACGACGTCGACGCCGTTGTCGCCCCAGGGAATCTCGGCGGGGTCCTTCTCGTCCAGCTTCTTGACGTCGCGCCCGTCGACCGAGAACCCGCCGTTGCTCGCCTTCACCTCGTTCGGCAGGAGCCCGCCGACCGAGTCGTGCTTGAGCAGGAACGCCATGGTGTCGGCGTCGCCGAACGGGTCGTTGACCGCGACGAGCTCGACGCCCGCGTCGTCGCCCCGGGCCAGCAGCGCCCGGTAGAACGACCGGCCGATCCGGCCGAACCCGTTGATCCCGACTCGTACCGCCATTGGTCGCCTCCGGGTTAAGGAACCGTTGACTACAGCAGAGCGCGGAGCGCGGTCGCCAGTCGTTCGGGCACGTGACCGGGGGTTCCGGGCTCGGTCAGGTCGGCACCGACGGGGACGGCCCCCAGGGCCTCGATCTCGGTGTCGTCCGCGCGCAGGATGCCCCCGCGCTGGTAGAGAAACACGTCGACGCGCGCACCGTGGTCGAGCACGGCACGGAGATGGTCGGTCGCGTCGAGCCCGTCGGTCTCGGGGACCTGCGGGTGGAGGTTGCACACCTGCACGACACGGCCCCGGGCCTGCGCGACCGCGTCGCGCAGCTCGCCGATGCACAGCACGGGGATGACGCTCGTGAACAGCGAGCCCGGCGCGACCACGATCTGATCGGCCTCGCGGATCGCGGCGACGGCGTCCGGGCAGGCGGCGGCGTCCGTCGGCACGAGCTCGACCCGGCGGACCCGGCCCCGCGAGTTCTGCACGGCGACCTGGCCCTCGACCTGCACGCCCTCGACGTCGGCCTTCAGCACGACGGGGTCCGTCGTCGCGGGCAGCACGCGGCCCGTGGCGCCGAGGACGCGGCCCGCCTCGTCGAGCGCCCGCGTGAAGTCGCCGAGCACCTCGGTGAGCCCGACGATCATCAGGTTGCCGAGCGCGTGACCGTGGAGGTCGCCGGCGTCGAAGCGGTACTCGAACGCCTCCGCCCACGGCGACCCGTCGGGCGCGAGCGCGACCAGGCACTTGCGCAGATCGCCGGGCGCGGGGACGCCGTAGTCCCGGCGGAGGCGGCCCGACGACCCGCCGTCGTCGGCGACGCTCGCGACCGCCGTGACCGTCCCGGCGTACCTGCGGATGGCGCGCAGCGCGACCCCGAGACCGTGCCCGCCCCCGAGCGCGACGACGCGCGGCGCGTCACCCACGGCTCACGTCCCGGTGGGTGACGCGCACGGGATAGCCCTGCGCGCGCAGTCGCTTCGCGAGCTCCTCCGCGATGACGACGCTGCGGTGGTGGCCGCCCGTGCAGCCGATCCCGATCGTCAGGTACGACTTGCCCTCCCGGACGAACGCGGGGAGCAGGAGGTCGAGGAGCCGGTCGAGCTCGTCGAGGAACGGCCCCGTCTCGGGCTGCTCCAGCACGTACGTGCGGACGGGCTCCTCGCGCCCGGTGAGCGGGCGGAGCTCCTCGACCCAGTGCGGGTTGGGCAGGAACCGGCAGTCGAACAGCAGGTCGACGTCGAGCGGCAGCCCGTGCTTGTAGCCGAACGACACGATGTTCGGCTGGAGCGAGCCCTCGGGCGCGGCGTCGGCGAACAGCTCGTGGAGGCGGTCGCGCAGCTGGTGGACGTTCAGGTCCGACGTGTCGACGACCACGTCCGCGTGGCCCTTCAGCTCCTCGAGCAGCTCGCGCTCCTTCGCGATCCCCTCCAGCACGCGGTCGCCCTCCGCGAGCGGGTGACGCCGGCGTGTCGCCTCGAACCTCCGGACGAGCGCCTCGTCCGACGCGTCGAGGAAGAGGATGCGCGTGCGCGCACCGGTCTCACTGAGCTCGTCGAGCGCGGCGGTGAGCGCGTCCATGAACGCGCCCGACCGCACGTCGACGACGAGCGCGTACCGCTGCGGTCGGTCGCCGCCCTTCGCGAGCTCGGCGACCTTCGTGATCAGCGCGGGCGGCAGGTTGTCGATGACGAAGTACGCGAGGTCCTCGAGCACGTTGGCGGCCTCGGAACGCCCCGCACCCGACATCCCCGTGATGATCGTCACGTCGAGGTTGCTCACGACGCGCGCACCCCCTCGTTCGGGTGGAGACGCGCGTAGACCGCGTCGGCGACCTTGTCGGGGAGCCACGTGAGCGCGTGCAGGTCGTCGGACGACAGCTCGCGGATCCGCTTCACCGAGCCGAGCTCCTTGAGCAGCCGCGCGCGGCGCGTCGGGCCGAGCCCGGGCACGTCGTCGAGGATCGAACGCGTCATCGACTTGCCGCGCAGGCTGCGGTGGTACGTGATCGCGAACCGGTGGGCCTCGTCGCGCACCTGCTGCAACAGGTAGAGCGCCTCGGAGTCGCGCGGGATGCGCACCGGCTCGGCCTCCCGTGGCAGGTAGACCTCCTCGAAGCGCTTCGCGAGCGACGCGACGCAGATGTCCTCGAGCCCGAGCTCCTCGAGGACGCGCACGGCGACGTTGAGCTGGCCCTTGCCGCCGTCGATGAGCAGCAGGTTCGGTGGGTACGAGAACCGCTTCCCGGCGCGGGCACCTTCGTCGCGCTCACGCAGGTAGTTGCGGAAGCGGCGCGTGAGCGCCTCCTCCATCGCGGCGAAGTCGTCCTGCCCCTCCTGCTGGCGGATCTTGAACCGCCGGTAGTCGGACCGCTTCGGGAGGCCGTCCTCCATCACCACCATCGACGCGACGATCTCGGTGCCCTGCAGGTTCGAGATGTCGAAGCACTCGATGCGCAGCGGCGCCTCCGGCAGGCCGAGCGCGCCCTGCAGCGCGGTCAGCGCGCGGGCGCGCGCGTTGTGGTCCGAGGCGCGCTTCAGCTTGTGGCGGACGAAGGCCTCGTCGGCGTTCTTCGTGACGGTCTCGAGCAGCGCGCGCTTCTCGCCCCGCTGCGGGACGCGTACGTGGACCTTCGAGCCGCGCGCGAGCGCGAGGAACTCCTCGTACAGCTCGCGGTCCTCCGGCTCGACGGGGACGAGCACCTCCTTCGGCACGTCCTCGGTATCGGCGCCTCCGTAGAGCTGCTCGAGGATCCTTCCGACGAGGGCGTGGTCGTCGAGCTCCTCGACCTTGTCGATGACGATCCCCTTGCGGCCCACGACCCGGCCCCGCCGCACGAGGAAGAGCTGCACGCTCGCCTCGAGTGGGTCCTGTGCGATGCCGATGACGTCGATGTCCTCCTCGCGCGCCGCGACCATCTGCTGGCGCTCGATGGCCTTGCGGACCGACGTGAGCTGGTCGCGCAGGCGCGCGGCGCGCTCGAACTCGAGCTCGTCGGCGGCCTCGTGCATCTGCTTGTCGAGCCGGTCGAGGATCGGCGCGTGGTTGCCGTCGAGGAAGTCGAGCAGCTCGCCGACGAGCACGCCGTACTCCTCGTGCGTCACCGCGTCGACGCACGGCGCGACGCACTTCTCGATGTGCGCGTACAGGCACGGGCGACCGAGCCGGTGGTGCCGGTCGAACTTCCCGCGCGTGCACGTGCGGATCGGGAAGGTGCGCAGCAGGAGGTCGAGCGTCTCGCGGATCGCGTACGCGTGCGCGAACGGGCCGAAGTAGCGGACCCCCTTGCGCTTCGCGCCCCGCATCACCATCGCCCGCGGCCACTCCTCGTCGAGGGTCACCGCGAGGAACGGGTACGACTTGTCGTCCTTCAGCCGGATGTTGAAGCGCGGCTTGTGCTTCTGGATCAGGTTGAACTCGAGGAAGAACGCCTCGACCTCGTTGCGGACCTCGATCCACTCGACCGCCTCCGCGGCCGCGACCATCTGCCGGGTGCGCTCCGGCAGCGTGGCCGGCGGCGCGAAGTAGTTCGACAGGCGGCTGCGCAGGCTCTTCGCCTTGCCGACGTAGATCACCCGGCCGTGGGCGTCCTTGAACTGGTACGAGCCGGGGGCGTCGGGGATCGAGCCG
This sequence comes from Acidimicrobiia bacterium, assembly GCA_035651955.1. Lineage (NCBI taxonomy): Bacteria > Bacillati > Actinomycetota > Acidimicrobiia > Acidimicrobiia bacterium. The sequence continues at coordinate 6,601 of DASRES010000077.1, read as the reverse complement.
GCCGGCGGACGGGTCAGCACCACTCCATTGTCGCGGGCCGGGACGGCCGCGACGGCCCTCATCCCCGGTCGGCGTCGATCAGGCCGGGAGCCGGAGGGCCTGCTCGGCGGGCCGGTGCGGCACCGGCGTGGCGGCCGCCGCGGCCTCGCTGCGGCGGCGAGCGAGCATCACGAGGCCCACGACGAACAGGGCGACGACCAGGCCGTTGCGCACGAGCAGCATCGCCATGGCGCCGTCCTCGCCCCAGATGACCTCCTTGATGAGGTACAGCAGCATCGCCGACAGCGCGACGACCGCGCCGACCATCCGCGCGAGCGAGGGCACCCCCTCGACGGCTGCCAGCGCGCCGAACGGGAGCAACCAGCACACGTACTGGGGCGACAGGATCGGCGAGAAGGCGAGGAATGCGGCGACGGCCGCGATCGGCGCGACGGCCTCGACCATGCGCGGCTCGTCGCGGTGGCGCCACGCGAGCGCCCACACCGCGAGCACGGCCACCGCGAGCACTGCACCGAGCGGGCGACTCCACGACACCGCCGACGCGCCGACGCGCCACGCGCCCGACTCGACGCCGACGACGTCGTGTGTCACGCCACGGACGAGCGCGCCCACGACGCTCTCGATCTGCCAACCGCGCGCACCCCGGAACGAGAGCACCTGGTTGACGCCGTCGGTCCCGGCGACCGCGACCCAGGCGACGAGGCCGACAGTCCCCGTCGCGACGGTCACGACGAGCGCGCGCCACCGGCGCTGCAGCACGAGCAACGGCACGATCCCGACGGGCCAGAACTTCGCGAAGCACGACACCGCGAGCGTGATCCCGCCGGCGACGGGCTTGTCGCGCCGGACGAGCGCGAGTCCCCAGACCGCGAGCGCGACCGACAGCAGGTCGAGGCGGAGGTAGATGAACGGGAACACCACGAGCGGCAGCCCGAGCACGAGGTACGCGAGCGCCGCCTCCTTCCGCCACCCGTACGCGAGCGCCGCCGCGACGGCGACGTCGCAGACGAGCTGCGACCACGCGACGCGCGTCGCGGAACCGTGCTCGCTCCTCCCGTCGAGCACCTTGATGGCCGCCCACGTGACCGGCGGGTACTCGACCGCGAAGTCGCGCCACGGGATACCCGGGCTCTGCGCGATCCGTTGGTAGCGGCGGACGTCGCCGGTGAGCATCGCGTTGTGCTTCGTCGTCATCGGGTCGTGCAGAAGCAGCGGGACGACGACGACCCGGACGGCGACGAGCGCGGCGATCGCGAACAGCACTCGTCGCGCCGGCATGCCGCGGATCGTACGCAAGGGGCGGCGTCGCGCCTGGTCAACCCGGCCCGGACGAACCAGGGCCGGCGGCACGGTTAACATCGGGTGCAGGCCGGCCTGGCATTCCGGCCACATACCAGCTCCGAGGCCGACATCCCCGCGGTGGGCGACCAGGCTGTCCCCGCCGGCCACATCGGAGCTTCCCCTCGTGGGAGGAACAATCGATGTTGCGACTGCAGGCGCCGCTGCCCGACCGCTACACGACCGCGTCCGCGGACCAGTTGGCCGCCTGGATCGCCGAGGCCAAGGCCGAGCTCGGCGCGCGGCTGCTGATCCTCGGGCACCACTACCAGCGCGACGAGGTCATCCGCTGGGCCGACGCGCGGGGTGACTCGTTCAAGCTCGCCCGCTTCGCGGCGGACAACGAGCAGGCGACCGACATCGTCTTCTGCGGCGTGCACTTCATGGCCGAGTCGGCCGACGTGCTCACGGGCGACCACCAGCGCGTCGTGCTCCCCGACCTCAACGCGGGCTGCTCGATGGCCGACATGGCGGACCTCGACCAGGTCGAGGAGTGCTGGGAGGCGCTGGCCGAGGTGACCGACACGGGTCGCATCGTGCCGATCACGTACATGAACTCGTCGGCCGCGCTGAAGGCCTTCGTCGGCGAGCACGGCGGCGCGGTCTGCACGTCGTCGAACGCGCGCGCCGTGCTGGAGTGGTCCCTCGCGCGCGGCGACAAGGTGCTGTTCTTCCCGGACCAGCACCTCGGCCGGAACACCGGCTACGACATGGGCTTCGGCGAAGCGGACATGCGCGTGTGGGATCCGCGCCATGAGCTCGGCGGCATGGAGGAGCGCGACGTCAAGGACGCGACGTTCCTGCTGTGGAAGGGCCACTGCTCCGTGCACCAGCGCTTCCGCCCCGAGCACGTCGACGCCTTCCGCGCCGAGCATCCGACCGGCCGCGTGATCGTGCACCCCGAGTGCGCCCATGACGTGGTCGCGCTCGCGGACCAGGTGGGGTCGACCGAGCGGATCCTCGACTGGGTCGAGTCGGCGCCGGCCGGCGCGGTGCTCGGGATCGGCACCGAGATCCACATGGTCCAGCGCATGGCGAACGAGCACCCCGACAAGACGATCGTGTCGCTCGACCCGCTCGTGTGCCCGTGCTCGACGATGTTCCGCATCGACGCGCCGCACCTCGCGTGGTGCCTCGACGCGCTGCGCCGCGGCGAGGTCGTGAATCAGATCGTCGTCGACGCGGCAACCGCCGAATGGGCGCGCGTCGCGCTGCAGCGGATGCTCGACATCACGTAGCGCGACGGGGCGCGCGGTCGCGCGCCCGGCCCGGCAGACCCGCGAGCAGGACAAGGCCGAACGCGCACAGCGGCAGCAGCGGACGCCCGAAGTCGTCCCAGCGTCGCCACACCTGCGGACCCATCACGATCGCGAGCAACACGGACCCGAGCACCACGAGCGCCAGCGGATCGCGGCGCCGCGTCCGCAGCGCCGGCACCGCGAGCACGACGCACACGAGCGCGGCCACCACGTCGACGGGGTTCCGCCAGCCGGGAACCTGGTGCACGAGCCCCGCGAACGGCGCACCGAACGTCCCGGGGGGCGAGGACGCGAACGGCCAGCTGCCGACGCGCGCGAACACGAACGTGTACCACCCCGCGAGCGCGGCGACGGGCACTCCGGCGATCAGCACCGAGCGTCGCGCGCGCCCGGAGCGCGCGTCGCAGAGCGCGAGTGCGAGCGGCACGATGACCATCGTCTCGCGCGTCAACACTGCCGCCGTCCCCAGCGCGACCACCACCGCGGTCGCGCGCTGTGCGCGCTCCCACATGACGACTGCCCACCCCGCGAAGGCGAGCGCGAGGAGCTCCGGTGTGAGGCCGCGCGTCGCGGCGATCGCGCCCGGCAGCAACGGGACGAGGACGGCGAGGATCGGTTTGGCGCCGCGCGACGCGAACAACGTCGCGACCGCCGCCGCGGCGAATGCGGCCGCGACGACGCACAGCACCGCCATCGCGAGTGGCACACGCGCCCCGTCCCCCGCGGTCGCGAGCCAGGTGAGCTCGCCGAAGAGCGGCCGCCCGAAGCGGTAGGCGGCGTCACCCGGGCGGCGGAACACGTCGGGGTGCGCGAGCGTCGGGTCGCGCGCGACGGCGGCGAACGCCTGGCCGTCGCCGAGGTCGAGCGCCTTCTCGAGCGAGTTGGCCGGCCGGTCGTACAGGTGGACGTACGGCGGCCCGACGATCGTCGTGCCCTGCAGGTCACGCAGGTGCACGAGCAGGACGCCGGTCGCGACGCACGCACCGAGGGCGGCGATCGCCACCAGCCGTTTCACGCCTCTTTGGTCGGTCGCTCCCGGCGCCGGGTTGAGAGGAACAGGAGCCGCGGGATCGTCGCGGCATCCGCGTACTCGGGTGCCCGGGCCAGGAAGCCCGGAGGCGGCGGCGGTTCCTCCATCCGCTCGATCACCAGGCCGCACTCCACCAGCGCGTTCACGTACGCGTGGAGCGGCCGGTGGACGAACGGCAGCACGACGCCCGGCGCGACCTCCTCCGTCGTGTGGTCCTCGGGGAGGTACGGCCCGATGCGCCAGTACTGCTCGTCGAGGATGTGGTCGTCGATCCAGCCGCTGCCCGGCGCCTGCAGCAACGGGTGGTTGAGGAACAGCAGGAATCGACCGTCCGGCTCGAGCACGCGCGCGATCTCCGCGATCGCGGCGCGGTGGTCGTCGACGTGCTCGAGCACCAGGCACACGACGACCGCGTCGAACGACGCGTCGCGCACCGGCAGCGCGGTCGCCGTCGCTCGCGCGTACAACGGGCCGCCGGCACGTTCGCGGGCGACCCGGACCTGCGCAGCCGTCGGATCGACGCCGACGACCACGTCGCGTCGCTGCGTGCGGGACGCGAGTCGCGCGAGCTGCCCCTCACCCGCCCCGATGTCGAGGACGCGACGCGCGCCCGCGAGGTGCTCGTGGGCGAGCGGCACGATCTGCTCCTCGTACTCGGGATCCGCGCCCTCGGTGAACCCGTCCTGCCACCAGCGGGCGTGCTCCTCCCAGGGATCGCTCACACGCCGAGCAGTGGTGCGAGGAACTGGCCGGTGTAGCTGTCCGGGCTCTTCGCGACCTGCTCCGGGGTGCCCTCGGCGACGACGCGCCCTCCCCCGTCGCCGCCCTCGGGCCCGAGGTCCACGATCCAGTCGGCCGACTTGATCACGTCGAGGTTGTGCTCGATCACGAGCACGGTGTTGCCCGCGTCGACGAGGCGCGAGAGCACACCGAGCAGCCTCCGCACGTCCTCGAAGTGGAGGCCGGTCGTCGGCTCGTCGAGGATGTAGATCGTCCGGCCCGTCGCGCGCTTGCCGAGCTCCGATGCGAGCTTCACGCGTTGCGCCTCGCCACCCGACAGCGTCGGCGCGGGCTGCCCGAGTCGCACGTACCCGAGGCCGACGTCGTACAGCGTCTGCAGCTGACGCGCGATCGACGGCTGGTTCGCGAAGAACGCGACCGCGTCCTCGATCGAGAGGTCGAGCACCTCCGCGATGTTCCTGCCCTTCCACGTCACGTCGAGCGTGTCGCGGTTGTAGCGCGCGCCCTTGCACACCTCGCACGGCACGTACACGTCGGGCAGGAAGTGCATCTCGATCTTGATCGTGCCGTCCCCCGCGCACGCCTCGCAGCGCCCGCCCTTCACGTTGAACGAGAAGCGGCCCTGCTGGTAGCCGCGCACCTTCGCCTCGGGCGTCGCGGCGAACAGCGCGCGGATCTTGTCGAACACGCCGGTGTACGTCGCGGGGTTCGAGCGGGGCGTGCGGCCGATGGGCGACTGGTCGATGTTGATGACCTTGTCGAGCGCGTCGGTGCCGTCGATCGCCTTGTGCCGGCCGGGCACGGTCTTCGACCGGTACACCTTCTGCATCAGCGCGTGGAACAGGATGTCGTTGACGAGCGTGCTCTTGCCGCTGCCGCTCACACCCGTCACCGCGACCAGGCACCCGAGCGGGAGCTCGACGTCGATGTCCTTCAGGTTGTGCTCGCGCGCGCCGCGGATCGTGAGCCACGCGTCGCCGGGCTTGCGCCGGAGATCGGGCACGTCGATGGTGCGCTTGCCCGCGAGGTACTGACCGGTGATCGAGCCGCGCGACTTGATCACGTCGTCGACGGTGCCGTTCACGACGATCTCGCCGCCGTGCTCGCCGGCGCCGGGGCCGATGTCGACGACGTGGTCGGCGACGCGGATCGTCTCCTCGTCGTGCTCGACGACGATCACGGTGTTCCCGAGGTCGCGCAGGCGCACCATCGTGTCGATGAGGCGCTGGTTGTCGCGCTGGTGCAGGCCGATCGACGGCTCGTCGAGCACGTACAGCACGCCGGTCAGCCCGCTCCCGATCTGCGACGCGAGCCGGATGCGCTGCGCCTCGCCGCCCGCGAGCGTGCCCGACGCGCGGTTGAGGCTGAGGTAGTCGAGGCCGACGTCGAGCAGGAACCGCAGCCGCTCGTTGACCTCCTTGAGGACGCGCTCCGCGATGAGCCGGTCGCGCTCCGACAGCTCCATCGCGCCGAGGAACTCGGCAGCCTTGCGGATCGACAGCTCGCCGACCTCGAAGATGTTCTTCCCGCCGACCGTCACCGCGAGCGACGCGGGGCGCAGGCGCGCGCCACCGCACGCCGGGCACGGCACCTCGCGCATGTACCCCTCGATCTGCTCGCGGCTGCGGTCGCTCTCCGCCTCGGTGTGACGGCGCGACAGCCACGGGATCACACCCTCGTAGCGCGTGGTGTACGACCGCTGCCGCCCGTAGCGGTTGCGGTACGAGACGGTGACCTGCTTCGACCCCGAGCCGAAGAGCACGACCTTCTTGTCGGACTTCTTCAGCTTCCGCCACGGCGTGTCGAGCCGGAACCCGTACTCCTTGCCGACCGCCTGCAGCACGCGCGTGAAGTACTCGCCGCGGAAGCCGGACCACGGCGCGATCGCGCCGTCGTCGATGCTGAGGTCGTCGTTCGGGACGACCAGCTCGGGGTCGACCTCGTAGCGCGTGCCGAGCCCGTCGCACCGCTCGCACGCGCCGTACGGCGAGTTGAACGAGAAGTTGCGCGGCGCGAGCTCGTCGAAGCTCAATCCGCAGCGCGCGCACGCGAGGTGCTCCGAGAACGTCAGGGTCTCCGGTCCCGCGTCGTCGGTCGCGATCAGCTGCGGCTCGCGCGGGACGATCTCGACCTCGGCGACGCCGTCCGCGAGACGCAGCGCGGTCTCGAGCGAGTCGGTGAGCCGTCGCTCGATGCCCGGCCGGCGCACGAGCCGGTCGACGACGACCTCGAT
>DASRES010000076.1 GCA_035651955.1 Acidimicrobiia bacterium | reverse complement strand
TACCCGGTCGTGCAGGACAACGACTACAAGACGTGGGACAACTACGCGAACCAGTACTGGCCGGCCGAGTACCTGATCGACCGCACCGGTCACGTGCGCCACACGCACTTCGGCGAGGGCGAGTACGGGCAGACCGAGCAGCTCATCCGCCGCTTGCTCGGTGCGAACGGGCCGCGGGCACGACGGGTGGCAGACGCGACCCCCGACGAGATCATGACGCCCGAGACGTACCTCGGCGCGGAGCGCATCGCCGACTACACCGGCTCGCGACTCGCGCCCGACCGCTTCGCCACGTATCAGGCCGCCGTGTCGCTCCCGCAGAACGGCCTGACCTACGGAGGCTCGTGGCGCGTCGAGGCGCAGCAGATCGTCGCCGGCCGCGGAGCGTTCCTGCGCCTGCACTTCCACGCGAAGAACGTCTACATCGTGCTCGGCGGTCGCGGCACCGTCCGCGCGACGATCGACGGACGGCCCGCGGGGACGATCTACGTGAACGCCTACCGCCTCTACACGGTGCGCTCGTCCGCCAAGGTCGCGGACGCGACCCTCGAGCTGCAGTTCTCGCCCGGCGTCCGCGGCTATTCGTTCACGTTCGGCTAGATGGTGGATGCCGCGGGGTCGTCTGTTCCGGGGCGTGGACCGGTGCTGATCGGGCGCGGCGGCGTGCCGGCGGCGATGGCGGCGCCATCGGTGCCGGTGCGACGGCGTGCAGCGGACGGCCTCACTAGCGCACGCGATCGCTAGCGTTCGCGCGCGACGTCGTCGTCGTCGTCGCCGTTTTCGCGCTGGGCGAGGTAGCGCGTCAGTTCGTCGGCGAGCGCCTCGCCCGACGGCAGGTCGGCCTCGGCGGCGAGCTCGTCGACGCGGCGCTCGAGCTCTTCGACGTAGGTCGCAGTGTCCGCGTCCGAAGCCACGGCCTCGCTCACCTGCTCCGCGTAGGCGTCGCAGGCCTCGTCGAGCTCGGCGGTGTCGACGTCGGCGGAGAGCAGCCCCGCGAGGCGTTCGACGAGCGCCTTCGCCGCGCGCGGCGACGGCGTCAGGGAAACGTAGTGCGGCACCGCCGCCCACAGGCTCGCGGACGGAACGCCCGCGTTGGCGCACGCGTCGTGCAGCACGCCGACGATCCCGGTCGGCCCCTCGTAACGCGACGCCTGCAGGCCGAGGCGGTGAATCAGCTCGGGGTCGGTCGCGCTGCCGGTGACGGGCGCGGGCCGCGTGTGCGGGACGTCGGCGAGCAACGAGCCGAGCGTGATCACGAGCTCGACCTCGAACTCCTCCGCGACCTGCGTGACGAGCGCGGTGAACGCCCGCCAGCGCACGTTCGGCTCGACGCCTAGCAGGATGATCGCGTCGCGCCCGGCCCCCGGCAGCGGCGCGAACATGAAGTGATTCTCCGGCCAGTCGATCCGGCGCGTCTCGCCGTCGACGAGCGACACGGACGGCCGCGTCGCCTGGAAGTCGTAGAACCCTTCGGGGTCGATCTCCGCGAACTGCCGCGCCGCCCACGCACGCGCGAGGTAGGCGCCGGCCAGCGACGCACCCTGCCCGCCGTCGTTCCACCCGCGAAAGGCGGCGACGAGGACCGGGCGCTCGAGGCGCGGACGCTCCGCGAACTGGAGCTCGTCCGTCATCGGACCATCCTACGCGGGTCGAACAGGCCGCCAGAGCGCGTAGACGAACGCCGTCGCGACCGACCAGACCGTCGCGGCGACCGCGACGTGCACGAGGACGAGCCACCACGGCAAGTGCGTCCGGTACTGGATCTCGCCGATCGTCATCTGCACGGCGAGCACGCCGAGCACGACGAGCGCACCGCGCACGTGCCGGCTCCCCCGCCACGCGAGCCACCCGAGCAGGACCGCGAACGAGATGCCGAACGCCGCCGTCGCCCGGACGTGCCAGTAGACCGCCGGCTCGAAGGACCACAGCCGGCGCACGACGGTGCTGCCGGGATGCGGTCCCGAGGCGGTCGCAATCGTGCCGCTCACGATCAGCACGCCCAGCGCGACCCACACGCCGATCGCGCCGAGCCGCACCCATCCCGGCACGACGTCGAGGTGCCGCGGACGCACGTCGACCGCGACCCCGACCGCGAGCGTGAGCACGAAGATCGAGAGCAGGAAGTGCGAGATCACGAGCCACGGGTTCAGGTGGTAGTGGATCGTGATCGCACCGAGCGGAGCCTGGGCGAGCGTGCCGAGAAAGACGACCAGCGTCACGAAGCGCATGCGGCCCGATACCCGCGCGAGGCGTGCGCCGATCCAGGTCACGAGCGTGACGACGATCGTGAAGAACGCGACCACCCGGTTGCCGAACTCGATGTAGCTGTGGAAGCTCCGCGGCTCGAAGTGGTGCGGTTGGCACCCGGGCCAGTGCTCGCAGCCGAGGCCGGAGCCGGTGAGACGCACCGTCGCGCCGGTCGCGATGATCAGCACGAGCATCACGGCGTTCGCGACGGTGAGCCGCCGGAACGCGGCGGCGGACAGTGCGAACGTCCGGACACGACGCAGCGGCTGGGCGCCGACGCTCATCGGTTCAACTCTAGCCCCGTCAGCGAAGGGACACGCCCGCGCCCGCCTCGACCGAGCCGACGCGCGCGAGGAATCGGCCCGCCCGCGCGAACTCCGCCTGCAGCGCCGGCGCGTGGTCGGCGGGCAGCGAGACGAGCAGCCCGCCGGCGGTCTGCGGGTCGTAGGCGAGCTCCACCACCTCCGCCGGCACGTCGCCGACCTCGAGCGGGGCGAACTCGCGGTTCGCGCGCGTGCCCGCCGTCGAGACCCCGGCTCGCGCCGCCGCGAGCGCGCCGTCGAGCGCAGGCAGCCCTGCGGCGTCGAGCAGCACGCGCACGCCGCTTCGCTCCGCCAGCTCGTGCGAGTGCCCGGCGAGCCCGAAC
>DASRES010000075.1 GCA_035651955.1 Acidimicrobiia bacterium | reverse complement strand
GCGACCCCTCCTCGAACTGGCTCGGCGTCCGTGATGATCGGCGCCCGGGCTGAGAATCGGCGCGACGAACCGCAACGAGAAGGCAAAGATTCGGTCCTCGGACGGGCCGCTCAATCCTCGGGCGGTTCATGCCGACAATGTGCTCGAGGAGAGTCGCGGGGCAGGAGACGGCCATGCCCGCGCGCGACCCGTTCACGACCGGCGGCGGGCAACCGTTCGTCCCCGACGAGTGGGGCCGCCGTTACGCGTTCCGCGTGCAGCTCGACGTGCCGGTGCTCGTCTTCGCCGTCGACGACGGCGAGCTGCGGCCGTGCGGCGCGTGGAACCTCCACGATGCGTCGTGGAGCGGGGCAACCCTCCAGCACGTCGGCGACGACGTCGAGGCGGGGACGACGCTTCTCGTCCGGATCGACCATGTCGTGGGTGGTCGCCGGTTCACGGTGTCGCCGCGAGCCCAGGTCGTCGCGGTCGTACCGGGACCGACGCGGACGCTCTACGACGTCGAGTGGCTCGACCTGACCGACGGGCAGACGGGCACGCTGCAGCATCTCGCGCTCGCGATGACACGTTCGCGGCTGCGTCGCATCCGGGACGGGCGACCGGTGTGAGCGTGTCTGCGCGCTGCGCGGCGTCTACTCGCCGAAGCGGTAGAGACGGCGCGCGTTGCCGGCGAGGATCAGCTCACGTTCGGCCTGCGGCACACCCGACATCGACGCCTGGATCGTCCGCCACGAGTACGGGTAGTCGGCGCTGATGTGCGGATAGTCGCTCGACCAGAGGATGCGCTCGACACCGACCGCGTGACGGTTCCGCACCCCGAACGTGTCGGTCATGTACCCGAAGTGGAAGTGACGTTCGATCGTCTCGCTCGGCGGCGCGCTGAGACCGAACCCGCTCACCGGGTCGAGCCGGTGGAAGTTGTTGTCGATCTGCTCCTTGACGTACGGCACCCAGCCGAAGTCTGTCTCCGCGAAGACGACGTCGAGCTCGGGGAAGCGGTCGAAGATGCCGTCGAACACGAGCTGGATCATCCGCTCGGGCGCGTCGAAGAACCGTCCGTAGCCGGGCAGCTTCGCCCGGTGCGCGCGCGGCATCGTCGTGCTGAGGCTCACGTGGATGCTGAGCGGGACACCCGCCTCGGCGACGCGCGCCCACACCTTGTCGTCCTCAGGCGTCAGCTCGAGCGTCCCGTTCGGGTAGCAGCCGATGACGACGCCGCGCATGCCGGGACGGCCGAGCACGCGCTCGATCTCCGCGACCGCGTGCTCGATGCCGCAGTTCGGGAGCAGCACGAGGCCGCCGAAGCGGTCGGGCGCGTACGCGACGTACTCGGAGAGCCAGTCGTTGTACGCGCGCACGCACGCGAGGTGGAGCTCCGCGTCGCGGTTCGCGACGATCGCCTGCGACAGACGCGGCGTCGCGTACAGGACTTCGGCATCCACGCCGTCGCGGTCCATCTCGACGAGCCGCGCCGCGGGGTCGTACCCGCCGCGGCGCAGGTCCTCGAAGCGGGCCCACCCCTTCATCTCCTCCGGCGCGAGGCCCGCACACGCGTTCATCCCGAAGTTGATCGGGTCGGCAACGCCGTCGAGGACCCACGCGTCGCCTTCGTCGAAGCGCTCGACGCGCGGCGCGCGGTCGCGCAGCCGTACCGGCACGCGCGAGGTCCACAGGTCCGGAGGCTCGTTCACGTGACTGTCGGCCGAGATGAGCCGGTACGACCGCTGCATGTTCTCGACGGTACCTATGATCCGGCCTCCACGGCACGAGCGCGGAGATGCGGGCATGGCGTCACAGGCGAGCACCTTCGTGATCAGCCTCACACCGTTCACCGCGACCGGCGAGCTCGACGAGGACGGGCTGCGCGCGCACCTCGAACGGCTCGCGTCCAGCGGCATCGGCGTGTACCTCGGCGGGAGCGGCAGCGGCGAGGGCTACACGCTGTCGCGCGACGAGATGCGGCGCGTGCTCGAGATCGGTGTCGAGGAGCTGCGCGGGCGCGTGCCGGTGCGCGCGATGGGAGTGGAGCCGCGCTCGGCGCAGGAGCTGATCGCGCTCGGGCGGCTCGCGGCAGACGTCGGCGTCGAGGCGGTACAGCTCTACTCGCTCGACATGGGGCACGGGAACCGGCCGCGGCCGGTCGAGCTCGAGCGGTACCTGTGTGACGTGCTCGACGCGGTCGACGTGCCGATGATCCTGTCGTCGCATCAGGCGGCGGGCTACGCGATCCCGCCGGAGCTGATCGACGAGCTGCTCTCTCGCTACGGCTCGATCGCCGGCGTGAACTGCACGAACCCCGACCTGACGTACCTCGTGCGCGTGCTCGACGCGGTGGACGGCCGCGTGGACGTGCACGTGGGCGGACCGATGCACGCGCTCAGCTGCCACGCGCTGGGCGGCCAGGGCTATCTCAGCTCGGAAGGGAACCTCGCGCCCGCGTTGTGCGTGGCCGTCGTCGACGCGTACGCGCGCGGCGACATGCGCGCGTGTCACGACGCGTACGAGCGGGTGATGCGGCTGTTCGCCACGACGCAGCGACTCGGCGGGATCTCGGCGACGAAGGCGGCGTTGCGCGCGCTCGGGTTGCCGGGTGGGTGGCCGCGCCCGCCCCGTCTCCCCGTCGACGAAGACGAGGTCGGCGACCTCGTGACGCTGCTGCTGCCGTCCGTTTTGTGAAGCGTCAGCCACATACTGTGTGGTTGACGCTTCCGAGAATGTGAGGGGCGATGGTGGACGCGATGCCACCGTCCTCGGTGCTGCACGGGTTCACCGTCGGCATCACGGCCGACCGACGGTGGGACGAGCAGGCCGCATTGTTCGAACGCCGGGGCGCGACGGTCGTGCACGCACCCACGATCCGAACGCTGCCCCTCGGCTCCGACGCGCCGCTGCGCGCCGCGACCGACGCGCTCGTCGCCCGTCCGCCCGACGTGCTGCTCGCGAACACCGGCATCGGCATGCGCGCGTGGTTCGCCGCGGCCGACGGCTGGGACCTCGGCACGGCGCTGCACGACGCGCTCGCCGGGACGCACATCGTCGCGCGCGGCCCGAAGGCGTCCGGCGCCGTGCACTCGGCGGGTCTCGAGGTCGAGGCGCGCGCGGCGAGCGAACGGCTCAGCGAGGCGGTCGATCTCGTCGTGGCGCGCATGCGGCGCGGCGATCGCGTCGCGGTGCAGCTCGACGGCGGCGGCAGCGCACCCGAGCTCGAGCGCCTGCGTGCCGCGGGTGCGGAGCTCGTCGAGATCCCCGTCTACGAGTGGAAGCTGCCCGAGGATCACGGTCCGGCGGAGCACCTGATCGACGAGCTCGTCGCGGGACGGGTGCACGCGGTCACGTTCACGACGCACGCCGCGGTGCAGAACCTCTTCACGATCGCGGCCGAGCACGACCTCGACGGCGCGTTGCGCGCGCGGCTCGACGACGGGCGCGTCGTCGTGGGATGCGTCGGACCGGTCTGTGCCGACGGCGCGGTCGCGGCCGGCCTCGACCGCGACCGCATCGTCGTGCCCGACGCGTACCGGCTCGGCCCGCTCGTCCGCGCGGTCGCGAGCCGGCTGATCGAGCTCAGTGCGCAGGCGCCACCGTGACGGGTGCCGCCGCCTCGGCCGTCGCGCCCCGTCGCAGCAGGACGATCGACACGACGAGCACCCAGAGCACGAAGAGCACGAACGGGAAGAAGATCCCGGCGATGAGCTGGAGCACCGCGACCACGTAGCCCGCGGCGGTCAACCAGCTCGGCAGGACCGCCTCCCGGCGGGCGGCGTACGACGCGAACGCCGTGAACGCGCCCGCCGACAGCGCGCCCGCCACGAGCAACAGCCCGAACCCGAGGTTGTCGAACTGGCGGGCGAGGTCACCCGACGGAACCGGGACGTTCCCGAACATCTTGGCGCCCGGGATCGCGGCCCTCAGCAAGGTCGAGACGAGGACCATCGCGACGAACAACGTCCCGAACGTCAGCATCGGCCCACCACCGTCGGCGAGACGGTCGCGCAGCGACCACAGGAACCAGACGAACGCGAGCACCCCGAGGACGATCAGGTATGCCCCGATGACGGCGGTGACCCGGTGCCCGCCGTCGGTCCACCACCGCTGCCACTTCGCCGTGTCCTTGTTGCTGCTCGGCGTCGAGAAGACCATGAACCCGGCGACGAACAAGACGACGAAGACGACCCCCATCCAGGCGCCGACTCGATCGAATCGGCGATGACTCACCGTCCCTGCCTCCATCACGCACCCCCTGACGCGACGTAGACGGCCGTGTTGTCCCTGCGTGTGCGCAGGTCACGGCAGTGTCATCCCCGACGGGAGGCGCGTCAACGGCCGGGGCACCGGACGGTCTGACGCACGACGGCCGGGGCGGGGACCACGGAGGTTCGAGGCGGTCGGGGGCTGGGGTCTATCCCCGACACACGGGGCCAGCGTGCCACGCCCCCGACCGCCGGCAAGTGTTCGTACCCGCTGAGCTGACGCTCACGTCAGGTTTTTTTGGGTGGATCGTCGCTGACGCCCGAGGAACTCGCGCTCGGCCGGGTTGGTGGTGAGGTCGAGGGCGCGGTCATAGGCGGCGACGGCCTCGTGGACGTGTCCGGCTCGCGCCAGGAGGTCGGCCCGGCCGGCGTGGTACGGCTGGTAGTCGGCGAGCGCGGCCGCGTCGTCGATCGACGCGAGCGCCGCGAGACCGGCGCCCGGGCCGTCGAGCTCCGCGATCGCGATCGCGCGATTGAGCGCGACGACCGCGTTTGGCCGCATCGCGTAGAGCTGGTCGTAGAGGGCGACGATCTGGCTCCAGTCGGTGGCGTCGGCCGTCGGCGCGTCGGCGTGCACCGCGGCGATCGCGGCCTGGACCTGGAACGGGCCCGGCTGGTTCCTTCGCAGGCACGCGCGCACGAGCGCGTGACCTTCGTCGACGAGCGCGCGGTCCCATCGTGCGCGGTCCTGGTCCGCCAGACGGACCATCGATCCGTCGTCGTCGACGCGGGCCGGTCGGCGCGCCTCGGTGAGGAGCATGAGCGCGAGCAGGCCGACAGCTTCCGGTTCGTCGGGCATCAGCTCCACGAGCACCCGTCCGAGCCGGATCGCCTCGTTCGACAGGTCGACGCGCGTCAGCGCGTCGCCCGACGTCGCGGTGTGGCCCTCGGTGAAGATCAGGTAGATCGTCGCGAGCACCGCGTCGAGCCGGTCCGGGAGCTCGGCCGGTCGCGGGATGCGGTAGGGCGCGTGGTTGTCGCGCAGCTTGCGCTTGGCGCGCACGATGCGCTGCGCCATCGTCGCCTCGGGGACGAGGAACGCGCGCGCGATCTCGTCGGTGTCGAGACCGCCGAGGAGCCGGAGCGTGAGCGCGACCTGCGCGTCCGCGTTGAGCGCGGGGTGGCAGCAGAGGAACATCAAGCGCAGCTGGTCGTCGGCGACGACGTCGGCGAACGCGTCGAGGTCGTCGATCTCGGTGGTGTCGTCGGGTTCCACGCCGTCGACGTACAGCCGGTGCGCGGCGACGTGGCGGTCGGTGCGTGTCGACTCGCGACGGAGACCGTCGATGGCGCGGTTGCGCGCCGTGGTGAGGATCCAACCGCCCGGGTTCGGCGGGACGCCGTCGGCCGGCCACCGCTCGGCGGCGACGGCGAACGCTTCCGCGACCGCGTCCTCGGCGAGGTCGATGTCGCCGAGGACGCGGATGAGCGTGGCGGTGCAGCGGCCGGCTTCACGGCGGAAGACGGCGTCGAGCCGGTCCGTCACCCTTGCATCGGGCGGACCTCGACGGGTCCCTCGCAGGCGGCGGCGGCCTTGGCGGCCCAGTCCAGCGCGGCGTCGAGGTCGGGTGCCTCGATCACCCAGAAGCCGCCCATCTGCTCCTTCGACTCGGCGTAGGGGCCGTCGGTCATCGAGACGTCGCCCTTCGTCGAGCGGACGACGGTCGCGGAGGACGCGGGGTGGAGACCGGCGCCGAACACCCAGGTGCCCGTGCGCTGGAGCTCGTCGTTGAAGGCGCCCACCTGCGCGCTGAGACGCTGCGCGTCCGGGGTGGAGAAGTCCATGTCGTAGTCGTTGTCGTGCCAGACCCCGAGCAGGTACTGCGGCATCGGTCCTCTACTCCTTGTCGTCGTGTCGTTGTCGTGTCGTGTCGTCGTGTCGTGTGATGGTGCCGTTCGGTGTCGGTCAGTCGGTGGTGTGACGGGCGAGGACCGGGACGATCATCGCGGCCGCGACGAGGTGCGTGCCGATGAGCGAGATCGTGCTCGCGGCGCCGTCGGCGAGCGCGATCGGCGCGACACACGAGAGGGCGACGAGCGCGGTCGTCGTCTGCACGAACCGCCGGTGGGGCGCGGTGCTGCGCCGGTTGAGGAGCGCGACGAGCAGCCCGCCGAGCACCGTGCCGATGAACGTGAACTGCGCGAACGCGGCGAGCGGGACCTCGCCCTCGGCCGCGAACGGGACGCCGGCCGCGTGCAGTGCAGCGACGAGCCCGGTCGTGACGGCGGCGGCGACGACACCGACGGTCAGCGTGGCGCGCCGCAGCGACGTCGCCGGGCGTGTCGACGCGATGTTCGACGGGGCGAGGATCGTGGACATGGCGGCGGCTCCCTTCCGCTCCGGCGGCGCCCGCTGCGCCGCTCACCCTGTCCACGAACGCCGGGCGCGGAATCGACAGGCCGTCGCCGGAATTTTCTCGGCGGGGGTAGCGTCCACCGTCGCACGCAACAAGGAGGCACGCGGATGGCGTGGGACTTCTCGACCGAGCCGGAGTTCCAGGAGAAGCTCGACTGGGTCGAGCAGTTCTGCAGGGAGAAGGTCGAGCCCCTCGACTACGTGTTCCCGTACGCGGTCCGCTCCCCCGATCCCGTCGTGAAGGCCTACGTCCGGGAGCTCCAGCAGGAGGTGAAGGACCAGGGCCTGTGGGCGATCTTCCTCGACGAGGAGCTGGGCGGGCCCGGGTTCGGGCAGCTGAAGCTCGGGCTGCTCAACGAGATCATCGGGCGGTACCCGTCGGCGCCGCAGATGTTCGGGGCGGCCGCGCCCGACACCGGGAACATGGAGATGCTCGCTGCGTACGGCACCGAGGAGCAGAAGAAGCGGTGGTTGGAGCCGCTGCTGAACCAGGACATCTTCTCGGCGTACTCGATGACGGAGCCGCAGGGCGGCAGCGACCCGAACCTGTTCAAGACGCACGCCGTTCGCGACGGCGACGAGTGGGTCATCAACGGCGAGAAGTGGTTCACCTCCGCCGGCCGGGTCGCGGACATCCTCTTCGTGATGTGCACGAACGGGATGTTCGTGGTGCCGCGTGAGACGCCCGGCGTGGAGATCATGCCGGAGCCCCGGAACCACAACCACATCATCTACCGCGACGTGCGCGTGCCCCTCGACCATCTCCTCGGCCCGGAAGACGGGGCGAAGGTGCTCGCGCAGCGGCGGCTCGGCGGTGGGCGCATCCACCACGCGATGCGGACCATCGCGCAGTGCAAGCTGGCGTTCGACATGATGTGCGAGCGCGCGCTG
>DASRES010000074.1 GCA_035651955.1 Acidimicrobiia bacterium | reverse complement strand
TTCGACTATCTCGTGCCCGACGCGCTCGACGCGCGCGTCGCGGTCGGCACGATCGTGCGCGTCCCGCTCCACGGTCGGCGCGTGCGCGGCTGGGTCGTGGCCGACGACGTCGCGCCCGAGACGGAACCCGAGCGGCTCCGGCCCATCGCGGCCGCGGTGTCGGCCGGCCCGTCCCGCGAGCTCGTGGACCTGTGCCGGTGGATCGCGTGGCGGTGGTGCGGGCCGGTCACCGCGTTGTTGCGCAGCGCGTCGCCGTCCAACATCGTCCCGCCCGAGGCCGTTCCGATCAGCGAGGTCGGCGTGCACCCGGTGGTCGACGCGCCGGCCGGTCTCGACGGCATCGCGGACGCGCCCGTCGGGCTCGTCGCGTGGCCGCCCGCGTCCGACCGGCGCGCGCTCGTCCGGTCCCTCCTCGCGCCCTCGGGCTCGACGGTTGTCGTCGTGCCCGAGGGTGTGCGCCTCGGGTCGCTCGTCGGCGCGCTCGAGCGCGACGGGCGCTCGGTCGTCGTCGTGCGCGGCGACCAGACGGGCGCCGAGCGCACCCGCGCGTGGTCCGCAGCCCGGCGGGGCGCGTGCGTCGTCGTCGGCGGTCGCGTCGCGGTGCTCGCGCCCGTACCCGACCTCTCCGCGATCGTCGTGCTCGACGAGGGCGACGAAGGTCTCGTCGAGGAGCGTGTTCCCGCGTGGCACGCCCGCGACGTCGCGATCGAACGCGCGCGACGCGCCCGCGCGCGCGTGACGCTCGTGAGCCCCGTGCCGACGGTCGACGCGTGCGTCGCGGCGACCGCGTTCGCCCGCCCGAACCGGGCGCTGGAGCGCGACGGGTGGCCGGTGGTCGACGTCGTCGACCTGCGCGACACGCGACCGGGGTTCGGGCTGCTGTCCGAGACGCTCGCCACGCGGTTGCACGAGACGATCGACCGCGACCGGCGCGCGCTGTGCGTCGTGAACCGGAAGGGTCGCGCCCGGTTGCTCGCGTGCGCCGCGTGTGGCGAGCTCGTGCGGTGCGAGCGGTGTGGTGCCGCGGTGGGCGAGACCGACGGCGGGCTCGTCTGCCCGCGGTGCGACGAGCCGCGCGCGCGCCTCTGCACCCGGTGCGGCGGGACACGGATGCGCGTCGTGCGCGCCGGCGTGTCCCGGCTGCGCGACGACCTCGCCGCGCTGTTGCCGCGCGCGACCGTCGCCGCGGTCGACGCGGCGACCGTGCACGTGCCCGACGCCGACGTGCTCGTCGGCACGGAAGCCGTGCTGCACCGGGTGCGCGGGATGCCGGGTCGGCGCCCGGGTCTCGCCGCGTTCCTCGAGCTTGACCACGAGCTCCTCGCGTTGCGGTACCGCGCCGCGGAGCAGGCGTTGTGGCTCCTCGCCCGGGGCGCGCGTGCGGTCGGGCCGGACGGCCGGCTGCTGGTGCAGACGCGGGTCCCCGACCACGAGGTGGTACGCGCCGTCCGAGCACGGGATCCCGAGCTGGTCCCGGGCGTCGAACGCGAACGGCGGCAGCTCCTCGGGTTCCCGCCCTTCGGTGCGCTCGCCGAGGTCTCGGGCGCCGGCGAAGCGGTCGACGCCGCCGTCGCACGCCTCCCGGACGCGCACGTGTCCGTGCTCGGCCCGACGCCGACGCGCGCGGGCGCACGCGCGCTCGTGCGCGCCGACGACGTCGCCACGCTGTGCGACGCGCTCGCCGTCGCGGCCGCGGACGGTCGCCGTCACGGCCGTCTGCGCGTAGACGTCGACCCGCTGCGCGTCTGACGGGCACGCGCGAGGCCGCTGGTACCCTGAGCTCGTGGCGACGTACACCATCCGGAAGTTCGGCGATCCCGTGCTGAAGCAGCGCTCGCGCGAGGTCGAGGAGATCGACGGCGCGCTCGCGCGGCTCGTCGACACGATGTACGAGACGATGTACGACGCGTCGGGCGTGGGGCTGGCCGCGCCGCAGGTCGGCGTCCAGCGGCGGCTGTTCACCTACGACGTCGGCGAGGGTCCCGAGGTCCTCATCAACCCCGAGATCGTCGAGAGCACCGGCGAGTGGGAGTTCGAGGAGGGCTGTCTCTCGATCCCCGGCTACGCGTTCGAGGTCGTCCGTCCGCGCGTCGTCACCGTTCGCGGTCTCGACCTCGAAGGCAACGAGAAGACGTTCGAGGCGGACGACTACCTCGGGCGTGTCATGCAGCACGAGCTCGACCATCTCGACGGCGTCCTGATGCTCGACCGCCTCGAGCCCGACGTGCGCAAGCAGGCGCTCCGCACGATGCGCGAGCGCGAGCTGCTCGGCGAGGCGCCGGCGCGCCACAACGGCACGCCGGGTCTCTAGCCGCGAGGACGCGGGCGGCTCACCGTGCGCGTCGTGTTCCTCGGCACGCCGGCCGACGCGGTCCCGCCGCTGCGGGCACTCCACGCACACGGACACGAGATCGCGCTCGTCGTCACGCAGCCCGACCGCCGTCGCAGTCGTCGCGGCGGCGACGAGCCGAGCCCCGTCAGCGTCGCCGCGCGGGAGCTCGGGCTCGACGTGCGGACGCCGGCCAAGGCCGGGGAGGTGGTCGACGAGGTCGCGGCGACCGGCGCCACGCTCGGTGTGGTCGTCGCGTTCGGACAGCTGCTCCCGACGCGCCTGCTCGACGCGCTTCCGAACGGCTTCGTCAACGTGCACTTCTCGCTGCTGCCGCGATGGCGAGGTGCGGCGCCGGTCGAGCGCGCCATCCTCGCGGGCGACGACGAGACGGGCGTCTGCATCATGCGGATCGAGGCCGGGCTCGACACCGGCCCGGTGTACGCGCGCCGCGCCACGGCGATCGGGCGCGAGGAGACGGCCGGCGAGCTGCGCACGCGGCTCGTCCAGCTCGGCACGGACCTGCTCGTCGCCACGCTCCCCGCCGTGCCCACGACGACGCCCGTGGAGCAGACCGGCGAGCCGACGTACGCCGACAAGCTCACCGTCGACGAGTTCCACCTCGACCCCCGGCGGCCGGCCGACGAGCTCGCCCGTGTCGTCCGAGCCGGCAACCCTCGCCCGGGTGCGTGGTGCACCATGGAGCGCACGCGGGTCAAGGTGCTGCGCGCGCACGTCGCCGACGAGCCGGTCGACGCGCCGGTCGGCTCGCTCGCGCGTGACGCGATCGTCACGCCCGCGGGTGCGCTCGTGCTCGAGGAGGTGCAGCCCGAAGGGCGTCGCCCGATGCCCGCGCGCGCGTGGCTCGCGGGACGTCGCGTCGACGGCCCGATCGCCGTGACGTGACGTCTCGCTCTGCGCGCGACGTCGCCCTCGACGCGCTCGTGCGGATCGAGGACGGCGCGTACGCCAACCTGCTCCTGCCCGCGATGTTGCGCGACACGCGGCTGGCGGCCCGAGACCGCGCGTTCGCGACGTCGCTCGTCTACGGGACGGTGCGGCGCCTGCGGGCCCTCGACCACCTGCTCGGCATCGCCCTCACGCGGGCCGTCGAGACCCTCGACGCGCCGGTGCGCGCCGCGCTGCGGATGGGCGCCGCCCAGCTCGTCGACGGCGTGCCGGCGCACGCGGCGGTGTCCGCGACGGTCGACGCCTGCGCGCGTCGGGCACCGCGCGCCCGCGGGTTCGTGAACGGCGTGCTCCGGACGGTCGCCACGCTCGGGCCCCCGTGGCCGTGGCCGGAGGGCGACGACGTCACGTCCGTCGGCATCCGCACCTCGCACCCGGACTGGATCGTCGCCCGCCTCGTCGACGACCTCGGGCGCGACGACGCGCTCGCGCTGCTCGCCGCCGACAACGACGTCCCCGCCCTGACGCTGCGGCCGAACCCGGTCTGGACGACACCCGACGCGCTGACGCGCGAGCTGCTGTCCGCGGGCGCCGACGTGTCGCGCGGCGCGCTCGTCCACGACGCGCTCGTCGTGCGGGGGATCGGCGACCCCGGCGCGCTCCCCGCCGTCGTCGAAGGTCGAGCGACGCCGCAGGACCAGGCGAGCCAGGCGGTCGCCGCGCTCGTGGGCGCAGGACCCGGCGAGCACGTGCTCGAGGTCGGGTCCGCGCCCGGCGGAAAGGCGACCGCGCTCGGCGAGCGCATCGGCGACGACGGCCTCGTGGTCGCGCTCGACGCGAACCCCCGCCGGACGCAACTCGTCCGGACCGCCACCCGCCGCCTCGGACTGCGCCGGGTCCGCAGCGTGACGGCCGACGGGCGCGCGCTGCCGTTCGCACCCCGCACGCGCTTCGACCGGGTGCTCGTCGACGCCCCGTGCAGCGGGCTCGGCGTCCTGCGCCGCCGTCCGGAGGCGCGCTGGCGGGTCCGGCCCGCCGACGTCGACGCCCTCGCCACGCTGCAGCGTGAGCTCGTCGGGCACGCGGCGACGCGCGTCCGGCCCGGCGGCGTGCTCGTCTACTCGGTGTGCACGGTGACGCGCGCGGAGACCGTCGACGTCGACGAGTGGTTGCGGCGGAACGCGCCCGGCCTCGAGCCGACAGCTCCGCCCGGCGGACCGTGGCGACCGTGCGGCCGCGGCGCGCTCCTGCTCCCGCAGGACGCCGGGACCGACGGGATGTTCGTGCTCACGCTGCGATCGGTAGGGTCGGGTTCGTGACCCGCAAGCTCGCGCCGTCGATCCTGTCCGCCGACTTCGCCCGCCTGGCCGAGGACGTCGAGCGCGTGCGCGACGAGGCCGACCTCCTCCACGTCGACGTGATGGACGGTCACTTCGTGCCGAACCTGACGATCGGCCCGCCCGTCGTCGCGTCGCTGCGCAAGGACACCGACCTGTATCTCGACTGCCACCTGATGATCGACAACCCGGGCGTGCTCCTCGACGACTTCGCCGAGGCCGGTGCCGACAGCTGCACCGTGCACGTCGAGCTCGGCGACCCCCGACCCCTGTTCGACCGGATGCGGTCGCTCGGGATGCGGGTCGGGCTGGTCCTCAACCCGGAGACCGCGTTCGACGCGGTCGTCCCGTACCTCGACGAGATCGACATCCTCCTCGTCATGAGCGTGCACCCGGGCTGGGGCGGCCAGGCCTTCATCCCCGAAGTGCTCGACAAGGTGCGCGCCGCGCGGCGCGAGATCGACGCGCGCAACCTCGCGGTCGAGGTCGAGATCGACGGCGGGATCAGCGTCCACACCGCGCGTGAGGCCGCCGACGCCGGGGCGGACATCCTCGTCGCGGGCAGCGCGATCTTCCACGCTGACGATCCCCGTGCCTCGGCCCGCGAGATCCGTCGCGCCGCGTGGCCCGACGCGGGTTGACGTGCGCACGTTCGCGGCGAAGGTGCTGACCGTCTCGGACGGCGTGGTCGCGGGGACCCGGGAGGACAAGTCGGGACGCGCGCTCGTCGACCGGCTGCGTGCCGAGGGCTGTGACGTCGTCGAGCACCGTGTGGTCCCGGACGGCGTCGAGTCCGTGCGCGACGCGTTGCGGGAGCTGACCGACGGGTTCGCGGGCCTGGTCGTCACGACGGGCGGGACCGGCTTCGGCCCACGCGACCTGACGCCCGAGGGCACGCGGGCCGCCGTCGAGCGCGACGTCCCGGGCTTCGCGGAAGCGATGCGCGCCGCGAGCAACCGTCCCGGGCAGCCGTTCGGGATGCTGTCGCGCGGCGTGTGCGGCACCGTCGGCGCCGCGCTCGTGTGCAACCTGCCCGGGTCGAGCCGCGGCGCGCTCGAGTGCCTGGACGTCGTGCTCCCCGCGGTGCCGCACGCGCTCGACCTGCTGGCGGGCGGACACCCGCACTAACGCACTCGCGTGCCGGGCCGGACGGCCCGGCCGGTCAGATCCCGGGGTCGGCGGTGCCGGTCGGCGGGACGGGCGGCGCGGGCGTGTCGCCGATGCCGCGCAGGGGGGTCACGCCCGGGTGGTCGGCCAGCGCGGGGGTCTTCGACGCGCCCGTGGCCGAGCCGCCGAAGCGCGTGTAGCGCGCGGCGCGGCGCGACGCCATGGCGGCGAGCGCCTGCTCGGTCGTCGTCGCGCGTTCGATCGCCTCGGCCAGCTCCTCGCGGCTGCGCAGGATCCGGACCTGGCTCGACGGGGGATCGGCCGCGAGCTCAACCGACTGCGGGTCGATCTGCTCGAGCGCCGGGCGGCGGCGCGCCCAGAGGACGAGCATCGCCGCAACCACGACGACGAACACACCACCCGCGGCGACGGCAATCAACATCGCCATCACTCCTCTGACGTGCTCCGGTGCACCGAACGGGTTGCGAGTGCCTTGTTACCCGATCGGGAGGCCGCTGTCCCGTCAGCTCCGAGTCTTTTCCTCGTCATTGTGATGACGCGCGTCGCGCGTGACAAGCGATCCATCGCGACGCGCGCCCGCGCGATCGCGCGCGTGACGACAGGTCGTTCGCTCGGCGCGAGACCGCGCCGGCGGAGTCTCACCGCTCTGTATCTGATTGTCCGTCAGGTTCACTGGCGGTATCCTCGATATCCCAGATCACACAAGAGCAACGGCCCTCGGGGTTGGGTGGAAGTCCCGACCGGCGGTAGCCGCGACACTGGTCGCGGGAGCCCGCGAGCCCACGGCAGCCAGCCGTGCGGTCGACCAGGTGCCGGGCGCCGCACCGGCGGCGGCCGAAGTCCTGGGCCGACGGTCACAGTCCGGATGGGAGAGGGCGCAGACGTGGCCGCACGTGGCCACTGCGCGCTGTTCCCGCGCCTTCCCGCAGGGTCGGGAGGAACCAGTGCCCGCAGCGGGGGACGCAGGACCCGAGACCGACGCCCGGCTCATGGCGCGCGCGGTCGACCTCGCCCGCTCCGTCCGCCGCCACACCGCGCCGAACCCGTGGGTCGGCGCCGTCGTCGCGCACGGTGACGAGATCGTCGGTGAGGGTGCGACGTCGCCGCCCGGCGGGCCTCACGCCGAGATTCACGCCTTGCGCGCCGCCGGTGCGCGCGCCCGCGGCGCCACGCTCTACACCACGCTCGAGCCGTGCTCGCACCACGGCCGCACGCCGCCGTGCGTCGACGCGGTGCGCGATGCCGGGGTGGCGCGTGTCGTCGTCGCGCTCGAGGACCCCGACCCGAACGTCGCCGGACGCGGGATCGCCGTCCTGCGCGACGCGGGGATCACCGTCGACGTCGGTGCCGGCGCGCACGACGCCCGGGCGTCGTTGGCCGCGTACCTCCACCACCGCCGCACGGGGCGCGCGTATGCGCTCTTGAAGACGGCAACGAGCGTCGACGGGCGCGTCGCCGCGGCCGATGGCACGTCACGCTGGATCACGGGTCCGGACGCCCGCCGCGACGCGCACGAGCTACGTGCCGACAGCCAGGCCGTGCTCGTCGGCGCGGGGACCGCGCTGGCGGACGAGCCGTCGCTGACGGTCCGCGACGTCGACGACCCGCCGCGCGTCGCGCCGGTGCGTGTCGTGGTCGACGCGCGCGGTCGGGTCCCGGCCACCGGTCCGCTGTTCGACACCGCGCTCGCACCGACGCTCGTCGTCACGACCGACGCCGCACCCACGCGCGCCGTCGACGCCTGGCGGGCCGCGGGTGCCAAGGTCGAGCTCGTCGAACCGTCATCCGCCGGGGCCGGCGTCGACCTGGCCGGGACCCTCGCGGTGCTCGGTGGGCTCGGCGTGCTGCAGGTCCTCGTCGAAGGCGGCCCCACCGTCCACGCGTCGTTCCTGGAGGCCGGGCTCGCCGACGCCGTCGTCGCGTACGTCGCACCCGTCGTCATCGGCGATCGCGGGCGTCCTGCGTTCGCGCTGCCCGGAGCGGCGACGATCGGCGATGCGTCGCAATGGCAGCTCACGTCGGTCACGCGCGTCGGCAATGACGCCCGGCTCGACCTGACGCCGACGCCGGGAGCCATGGACTGATGTTCACCGGCATCGTCGAGGAGCTCGGGCGCGTGCGACGCGTGGACCACCACGACGGCGGCGCGCGGCTCGAGATCGGGTGCGAGCGTGTCCTCGACGACGCACAGGACGGCGCGTCGATCGCGGTCAACGGCTGCTGCCTCACGGTCGTCGGCGTCGGCGACGGCTGGTGGGCGGCCGACGCCGTCGTCGAGACGCTCGAGCGCACCTCGCTCGGCGGCCTGCGCGCCGGTGATCCCGTCAATCTCGAACGCCCCGTCCGCCTCGCCGACCGACTCGGTGGCCACATCGTGCAGGGCCACGTCGACGGCGTCGGCACCGTCGCCGGCCGGGAGCCGCTCGACGACGGGTCGACGCGCGTGACGATCACCACACCACCGGGACTGCTGCGCTACGTCGTCGAGAAGGGCTCGATCACCGTGGACGGCATCAGCCTCACAGTCGCCGCGCTGCATGGCGACGGCTTCTCGGTCGCCGTCATCCCGCACACGCTCGCGGTGACGACGCTCGGCACCGCGCGGCCGGGTGACCGGGTGAACCTCGAGGTCGACGTGCTCGCGAAGTACGTCGAGCGACTGCTCTCCGCATCTGCGTAGGGCGCAACGGAAGGACCGACGATGCCGTTCAGCAGGATCGAGGACGCGATCGAGGCGATCGGGCGCGGCGAGATGGTGATCGTCGTGGACGACGCCGACCGCGAGAACGAGGGCGACCTCATCATGGCCGCGGAGCGCGTCACGACCGAGGCGATGGGCTTCATGGTCCGTCACACGAGCGGCGTCATCTGCATGCCGATGCTCGGCGCGCGGCTCGACGAGCTGCAGCTCCCGTTGATGGTCGCGAACAACACCGAGCACCACCGCACCGCCTTCACGGTGTCGGTGGACGCGCGCGTCGGGACGACGACCGGGATCTCCGCGGCCGACCGCACGACGACCGTGCACACGCTGATCGAGAAGCGCACCAAGCCGGACGACCTGATGCGGCCGGGTCACATCTTCCCGTTGCGGTACCGCGAGGGCGGCGTGTTGAAGCGAGCGGGGCACACCGAGGCCGCGATCGATCTCGCGCGGCTCGCCGGGTGCTACCCGGCCGGGATCCTCGCCGAGGTCGTCAACGACGACGGCACGATGGCCCGTCTGCCGCAGCTCGAGGCGCTCGCGGCCGAGCACGGCCTCCTGATGATCTCGATCGCCGACCTCATCCGCTACCGACGCCACCAGGAGAAGCTGGTACGGCGCGTGTCGGAGGCGCGCATCCCGACGCGCCACGGCGACTTCACCGCGTACGTGTTCGAGTCTTTGCTCGACGGCGTGGAGCACATGGCGTTCGTGCGCGGCGAGGTCGCGGGCAAGCAGAACGTCCTCGTGCGCGTCCACAGCGAGTGCCTCACCGGCGACGTGTTCGGGTCGATGCGGTGCGACTGCGGCGTCCAGCTCGACCTCGCGTTGGCGCGCATCGCCGAGGAGGGCGAGGGAGCCGTCGTGTACCTGCGCGGCCACGAAGGCCGTGGGATCGGGCTCGGCCACAAGATGCGCGCGTACAACCTGCAGGACCGCGGGCGCGACACGGTCGAGGCGAACGTGGAGCTCGGCTTCCCGGTCGACAAGCGCGAGTACGGGATCGGGTCGCAGATCCTCGTCGATCTCGGCATCACCACGATGCGGTTGATGACGAACAACCCCGCCAAGTACGGCGGTCTCGACGGGTACGGGCTCGAGATCGTCGAGCGCGTCCCGCTCAGCACCGTGCCCAACCAGGAGAACATCGCGTACCTGCGCGCGAAGCAGGAGAAGCTCGGTCATCTCCTCGACCTCGGCGACGAGGGCCTCGGGACGAGCTGACGCATGGGTGAGTATTCGCCGGCGAGCGAGCTCGACGGGCGCGGGTTGCGCGTCGCGGTCGTCGCGGCGCGCTTCAACGACCACATCACGAAGCCGTTGCTCGACGGCGCGCTCGGTGCGCTCCGCGACGCCGGTGTCGACGACGACGTGCCCGTCCACTGGGTGCCGGGCGCGTTCGAGATCCCGATCGTCGCGATGCGGCTCGCGGCGACGCACGGGTACGACGCCGTCGTGTGCCTCGGCGCCGTGATCCGCGGCGACACGCCGCACTTCGAGTACGTCGCGGGGGAGTGTGCCGCGGGGATCATGCGGGTGTCGCTCGACACCGGTGTGCCGTGCGCGTTCGGCGTCCTGACGACCGACGACCTCGACCAGGCGCTGGCCCGGGCGGGCGGCGCGGAGGGGAACAAGGGCGCCGAAGCGGCCTGCACGGCGATCGAGATGGCAACGTTGCTGCGCCGTCTGCCCCATCCCAGGACCGGAGGCTGAGAGAGGACATGTTGCGGCTGGTGCTGCCGAAGGGGACACTCGAGCGCGCGACGCTCCAGCTCTTCGAGGAGGCCGATCTCGCCGTCGAGCGGTCCTCCGAGGTCGACTACCGCGCGTCGATCGACGACCCGCGCGTCGAGGACGTCCGCATCCTCCGGCCCCAGGAGATCCCGCGCTACGTCGCCGGCGGGCTGTTCGACGTCGGCATCACCGGGCGCGACTGGATCGAGGAGACCGGCGCGGACGTCGTCTCGCTCACGCAGCTGCACTACTCCAAGGCGACCGCGCGCCCGATCCGCATGGTGCTCGCGGTCGCCGGTGACTCACCGGTCGCGTCGGTGACCGACCTGCCCGACGGCGTGCGCGTCCACACCGAGTACCCGGAGCTGACGCGCCGCTACTTCGAGAAGCACGGCGTCGACGCGCACGTCACGCTGTCCTACGGAGCGACCGAGGCGAAGATCCCCGAGATCGCGGACGCGGTGATCGAGATCACCGAGACGGGCCGCGCGCTGCGCGCCGCCGGACTCAAGATCGTCGACACCGTGCTCACGTCGTACACGGAGCTCATCGCGAACCCCGAGTCGCACGGCGATCCCGCCAAGCGCAAGGCCATGGAGCAGATCCAGACGCTGCTCACCGGCGCGCTCGAGGCCCGTGGCCGGGTGCTCGTGAAGCTGAACGTCGACGAGCAGCACCTCGACGGCGTCGTCGCGCTGTTGCCGGCGTTGAAGGCGCCGACGGTGTCGAAGCTGTTCCGCGTGGACGCCTACGCCGTCGAGGCGGTCGTCGCCAAGTCCGAGATCAACACGCTCATCCCCGCGCTCAAGGACCACGGCGCGACCGGGATCATCGAGCTGCCGATCTCGAAGATCGTCCACTGATGCCGGAGCGGCGCGGGCGGGTCGAGCACTTCGACGAGCGCCGCGGCCGGGGCGAGATCGTCGACGGCGACGGCACCCGCTATCCCTTCCACTGCACGCGCATCGCCGACGGCACCCGGACCATCCCGACCGGTGCGCCCGTCACGTTCGACGTCGGGCCGGGCCCGCTCGGGCAGTGGGAGGCGATCGAGATCCGCCGGGCGTGAGCGCGTCCATGCGTCGCCAAACGTCGCTCTTCGACGACGAGCGACGCATGAACGCATGGGGCTTCACGGTCCTCTGACACTGCGGCCGTACGCTGCTCACGCGCGCGGCGGATGCTCGGTCGTCGGTCCCGTCCGGGGAGGTCCATCGTGCGACGTGCAGCCACCGCGCTCGCCGCGGTCATGTCGGTCACCGCGCTCGCCGCGTGCAGCGGTGGCGGTTCGACGAGCGCGTCGAAGACGAAGACGGCCGCCGCCTCGGCGAACGACGGGATCCACAAGATCCAGCACGTCGTCGTGATCATGCAGGAGAACCGGTCGTTCGACTCGTACTTCGGGACGTTCCCGGGCGCGGACGGCATCCCGATGCGCGACGGCCAGCCGACCGTCTGCGTCCCCGACCCGCAGAAGGGCGACTGCGTGCGCCCGTACGCGGACCACGCGGACGTGAACGGCGGCGGCCCGCACAGCGCGGCCAACGCGACCGCGGACGTCAACGGCGGGAAGATGGACGGCTTCGTGGCCCAGGCCGAGGCCGGGCGCAAGGGATGCCTCGACCCGACCAACCCCGCGTGCACGAACTCGGCGACGCCCGACGTCGTCGGGTACCACACCAGGTCCGACATCCCGAACTACTGGACGTACGCCGAGGACTTCGTGCTGCAGGACCACATGTTCGAGCCGAACGCGTCGTGGAGCCTGCCCGAGCACCTGTTCCAGGTGTCGGAGTGGTCGGCCGCGTGCACGCAGCACGACAACCCGGGCAGCTGCCGCAACGCGCTCCAGTCGCCCGGGCTCCCGCCGGACTTCGCGGCGAAGCGCAACGCGAACGTCGCGGCGCGGCGGCCGCCGATCTACGCGTGGACCGACCTCACGTACCTGCTCCACAAGGACGACGTGTCCTGGGGCTACTACGTGCTGAACGGCACGGAGCCCGACTGCGAGGACGACGCCGCGGAGTCGTGCGCACCCGTCCCGCAGAACGCCAAGACGCCCGGCATCTGGAACCCGCTGCCGTACTTCGACACCGTCAAGAGCGACGGGCAGCTCGGCAACATCCAGTCGCTCGACAACTTCTACGCCCAGGCGAAGAAGGGAACGCTCCCGGCGGTGTCGTGGATCGCGCCGTCCGGATCGGTGAGCGAGCACCCGCCCGCGAAGGTCAGCGCGGGGCAGACGTACGTCACGAGTCTCGTGAACGCGGTGATGCGCAGTCCCGACTGGTCGTCGACCGCGATCTTCCTGGCGTGGGACGACTGGGGTGGGTTCTACGACCACGTCGTCCCGCCGACGGTCGACGAGAACGGCTACGGGCTGCGCGTCCCGGGCATCGTGATCAGTCCGTACGCGAAGCGCGGCTACGTCGACCACCAGACGCTGAGCTTCGACGCGTACGACAAGTTCATCGAGGACGACTTCCTGCACGGCCAGCGGCTCGACCCGCGCACCGACGGCCGTCCCGACCCACGACCCACCGTGCGCGAGGACGTGAAGATCCTCGGCGACCTCGCGAGCGACTTCGACTTCACCCAGAAGCCACGTCCGCCCGTCCTGCTGCCCGAGCGACCGCAGACGACGCTCACGGAACGAACGGGCGCGCGCGCCCCGTAGACTCCTGCGCTTTCCCGATGGAGCACGAGGAGCGGCGGAGCATGCCGGACGACGAGACGGGCCAGCCGAAGCGGTCGTGGAAGGACCGGCTGAAGTCGGCCGCGCAGACCGCGACGGAGAAGGGCAAGGAGCTCGCCGACCAGGCGAAGACGACCCTCGGCGAGCAGCAGGCCAAGCGGGTCGAGCAGTGGAAGGACGACCCCGAGACGCTGTGGTTCGGGCAGAGCCAGGACGCGGCGTCGAAGGCGACGGGCGTGTCGAAGGCCTTCTACCGGATCACGAAGGACCGGATCTGGATCGAGAGCGGTGTGCTCGGCGTGCGCTCGGAGTACGTCCCGATGTGGGCGGTCAAGGACCTCGACGTCCGCCAGAACGTGATGCAGCGGGGCAAGGACGTCGGCGACGTCGTGCTGTGGCTCGAGGACCCGTCGCTGGCGGCGGGCCAGGCCGGTGCGTTCGGCCTCTCGGGCGCGGCCGAGATGTCGGGCGGTCACACGAGCGGCGAGGTCGTGCTCGACAACATCGACGGCCCGTACCAGGTGCGTGAGCTGCTCATGCCGCTCGTGAGCGAGGCCCGGCAGAAGAAGCTCGTCGAGCGTCAGACGCAGTACATCCACCAGGTCAACCCGGCCGCCGCCGCACCCCCGGCCGCCGCGGCTGCGCCCGCCGCGCCGGTCGACGTCGCCGATCAGCTCCGCAAGCTCGCCGACCTGCGGGACCAGGGCGTGCTCACCGAGGACGAGTTCCAGGCCCAGAAGGCAAAGCTGCTCAACTAACCACCGTTGTGGTGACGGGCCCGGTGGTGCGCGGGACCGCGCTCGCCGCTCCCGCTCAGGTTGCACGCCGAGTTGACGAACGAGACGTGGGTGAACGCCTGGGGGAAGTTGCCGACCAGGCGCTTCGCCGACGCGTCGTACTCCTCGGCGAACAGCCCGACGTCGTTCTGCAGCCCGCGCAGCCGCTCGAACAGCGCGAGCGCGTCCCGGCGACGGCCCATCATCGCGAGGTTGTCGGCGAGCCAGAACGAGCAGGGCAGGAACGCGCCCTCCCCTTGGGGCAGGCCGTCGACCTCGCCGGTGTCCGACGTCTCGTAGCGCGCGACGAACCCGTCGTGCACGAGCTCGCGCTGGATCGCGTCGACCGTCGACACGACCCGCTCGTCGCTCGGTGACAGGAACCCCACGAGCGGGATCATGAGAAGGCTCGCGTCGAGGTCCTTCGATCCGTAGTACTGGACGAACGCGCCCCGCTGCGCGTCGTAGCCCTTCTCGCACACCTCGCGGTGGATCTCGTCGCGCACCGAGCGCCACCGGTCGACCGGTCCGTCGAGATGGAACCGCTCGACCGCGTGGACCGCGCGATCGAACGCGACCCAGGCCATCACCTTCGAGTGGGTGAAGTGCCGGCGGGGGCCGCGCACCTCCCAGATGCCGTCGTCGGGCTTCTTCCAACCCGACTCGAGGAAGTCCATGAGCACGCGTTCGAGGTCCCACGCGTCGGCCGTCGGGTCGATGCCGTGGCGGCGCGTCTGGTGGAGCGCGTCCATCATCTCGCCGTACACGTCGATCTGGTACTGCCCCGACGCCGCGTTCCCGATCCGGACGGGCTTCGACCCCTCGTACCCGCCGAGCCAGTCGAGCTCGAGCTCGGGGAGTCGGCGCTCGCCCGCGGGCCCGTACATGATCTGCAGGTCGGCCGGGTCGCCGGCGACGGTGCGCAGCAGCCAGTCCCGCCACGCGGTCGCCTCGTCGAGGTAGCCCGCGATCATCAGGGCGTACAGCGTGAACGTCGCGTCACGCAGCCAGCAGTAGCGGTAGTCCCAGTTCCGTACGCCGCCGAGGCACTCGGGCAACGACGTCGTCGGGGCGGCGACGATCCCACCCGTCGGCGCGTACGTCAGGGCCTTCAGCGTGACGACCGAGCGCTGCACGTCCTCGCGCCAGTCCCCGTCGTAGGTGGAGCGCGCCGACCACTCGCGCCACCACTCCTCGGTGCTCGCGACCGCGCCGAGACCGTCGATCACGTCGTCGCACGTGAGGAACGACGGGCAGTACTGCAGCACGAACGGGACGTCGTCACCCGCCCGCACGTTGAAGCTCGCGACGGTCGTGCGCTCACCGTCCTCGTCCTCGCCGTGCGTGGGGACGTCGGTGCGCAGCACGAGCGCGTCGGGTCCCGCGACGCCCCGCAGGCAACCGTCGACGTTGCGGACCCACGGGGTGATCGACCCGTAGTCGAACCGCATGACGAGCTGCATGCGCATCCGCACGGTGCCGCGCAGCCCGGTGACGATGCGCACGACCGAGGGGTACTCGCCGCGCGTCGGCATGACGTCGGTGACGCGCACGTCGCCGTCGACCGTGTCGAACTCGGTGTCCAGCACGAGCGTCCCGGGCCGGTACGCCCGACGGGTGCGGCGCACCTCGGCCTCGGGCGTGATGATCCAGCGGCCGTTGGCGCGGTCTCCGAGCAGCGCCGCGAACACCGCGCCGGAATCGAAGCGGGGGAGGCAGAGCCAGTCGATCGAGCCGTCCCGACCGACCAACGCCGCCGTCCGGGTGTCGCCGATCAGGGCGTAGTCCTCGATGCGCTGGGACATCGCGCCATTGTCTCGCGTCAACTGGAGGCGTCCGGACGCTCCGTCGTCTGCGACACCTGCACGAAGGCGAGGCGAAGCTGCGCGACCGCGTCCCGCAGCGGGACGGCGTGCTCGCCGAGACGGTCGCCGAGACGGTCGCCGAGCCCGTCGACGAGCGCACCCATCGCGTCGATCGCGAGCGAGGCCTGGGCGAGGTCCGGCGGGGCCTCGCCACCGAGGCCCAGGTGCAGGACGGCGAGCTGCCACATCCCGATCGCGTGGTTGGCGACGATGTCGGCGACGGGCGTCCGCGCCAGCCGCGCCATCGCCTCCCGCATCTCGGCATCTTCGGCGTGCGTGGTCGGCTGCTCACGTGCCGCGTCGTCGGCCTGCTCCGCGACGGCGGCGTCGTCGGCCGCGGTGCCGGCCGGCGGGGCGTCACGGACGTCCCGTTCGGGCTCGTGCTCGCCGTATGGTGTCCAGAGGCTGCTCACGCTGGTAACCTCGCTCACTGCAACACGTCACACCAGTTGCCCACATCAGTCACATGGGAAGTGGGTCGAACCGGTCCCCGGGGCGCACCGCGCACCCGCCACGCCGATTCTTCCCCACCCGGCCCCCTCACCACGGTCACGTGGTCCCGCGGGCGTCCGGGTTCGTTGGTGCTCAGGCCCCGGCCTCCGCGCGGCGGACGCTTCCCGTGTCCGCCGCCTGCTCGTTCGCAGGCGGTCCGTACGAGAGAGGTGATGCTCAGATCGCTGCTGCGAACGAAGCCAGGATCAACGACCGGATCCGTGCCCGCGAGGTCCGTCTCATCAGTGAATCGGGTGAGCAGCTCGGGGTGAAGCCGCTCCCGCAGGCGCTCCAGATCGCCCGGGAGCAGGAGCTCGATCTCGTCGAGGTCGCACCGAACGCGAACCCGCCCGTGTGCCGGATCATGGACTACCGGCGCTACCAGTACGAGCAGCAGCAGAAGCGGAAGGAGTCGCGCCGGCGGGCCACGAACGTCGTCATCAAGGAGATGAAGTTCCGGCCCAAGATCTCCGGTCACGACTACGAGACGAAGATGAAGAACGTCGAGCGCTTCCTCGGCGAGGGCAACAAGGTGAAGCTCACGATCATGTTCCGCGGTCGCGAGATGGCTCACCCGGAGCTCGGGCTGAAGATCCTCAACCGGATCGCCGAGCAGGTCGCCGAGATCGCCGTGGTCGAGTCGGCGCCCCGCCAGGACGGCCGCAACATGACGATGGTGTTGCACCCCAACAAGAGGCCGACCGCCAACGCGGCGCCCCGTCGCGCCGCGCGTGGCGAGGAGCCCGCCGAGACCGCGCCCGCCGCCGCGGACGCGACAGGAGCACGCTGATGCCGAAGATGAAGACCCACCGTGGCGCCGCGAAGCGGTTCACGATCACGGGGACGGGCCGGATCCGCCGGCGCAAGGCGTTCCGCTCCCACCTGCTCGAGAAGAAGCCGACGAAGCGGACGCGCCGGCTCGGGCGCCCCGCCGAGGTGACCGGCGGGGACCGCAAGCACGTCGAGCGCCTGCTCGGTCGGTAGCTCGGCCGCTCCGCACGATCGCGTCAGACGGGAAGACGAAGCGCAGGCGTGGCCGGAGGCCGGGACGCCGGAGCGGAGTCGACCAATCAGACCGGAAGACGAAGCGCAGGCGTGGCCGGAGGCCGGGACGCCGGAGCGGAGTCGACCAAATAGGAAAGGATCACGACGATGGCCAGGGTCAAGCGCTCGGTCCACGGCAAGAAGCACCGCCGGGCCGTGCTCGAAGCGGCCCAGGGGTACTCGGGTGCGCGCAGCCGCAGCTTCCGCAAGGCCAACGAGCAGGTCATGCACTCGCTGCAGTACGCGTACCGGGACCGTCGCGCCCGCAAGGGCGAGTTCCGTCGGCTGTGGATCGTGCGCATCAACGCCGCGTGCCGCGAGCACGGCATCAGCTACTCGCGGTTCATCGCGGGCCTGAAGGCGGCCGACGTCGACGTCGACCGGAAGGTGCTCGCCGACCTCGCGGTCCGCGACGCGGGGGCGTTCGCCAAGCTCGTCGCGACCGCGCGCGAGGCGCTCGCAGCCTGACCGCGTCGCCGCGCACGCCGCCGCTCGGTCCGCGGCACCACGAGATCCGCGAGCTGCGCGCCCTCGTCCGCGACGGGCGCGCCCGTCGCGGACGTCGCGCCGTCGTGCTCGAGGGGGCTCGGCTCGTCGACGGCGCGCTCGACCGCGGTGCACCGCTCGTCGCCGCGTACGTCGATGCTGCCGCGACACGCGGCGCTGACCGCCGGTTGCTGGACCGACTCGCCGATGCGGGCGTCGCGACGCGCGTCGTCGCGCCGGGGGTCCTCGAGCGCGTCGCGTCGACCGTCACGCCGCAGCCCGTGGTGGCGGTCGCGACGTGGCGCGACACGTCGCTGCACGACGCGACCGGCTGTGCCGACGCGGGCGCGCCCGTCGTCGTCGCCGTCGACGTCGCGGATCCCGGCAACGCGGGGACGATCGTGCGCAGCACCGAGGCTGCCGGGGGTGCCGGACTAGTGTTCTGCGGCAATTCGGTCGACCCGCACAACCCCAAGGTGCTGCGCGCGTCGGCCGGTGCGATCTTCGGTATCCCGGTCGTGGAGGGCGAGGACCCGGTGCACGTGCTCGACGCGCTCGGCGCGCAACGACGTCGGAGCGTCGCGGCCGTCGCGCGTGGCGGCGTGCCGTACGACGCGTGCGATCTGCGCGGTGGCGTCGCGATCGTCGTCGGCGGCGAGGCCCGTGGGCTGCCCGATGCGGTCACGGCGCGGGTCGACGAGCGGGTCACGATCCCCATGGCCGGACGGGCGGAGTCGCTGAACGTCGCGGTCGCGTGCTCGGTGCTCGTGTTCGAGGCGGCGCGCCAGCGGCGCGCGGGTCGTGAGGCGTGACGACGTGAACGCGACGGACGCGACGGCCCGCCTCGACGACGCCGCGACCACCGCGGCCGCTGACGTCGCGCGCGCGGCGTCCCTCGACGAGCTCACGGAGATCGAGCGCCGCTACGTGGGCAAGAAGCGCTCCGTCGCGAGCGAGGTCAAGGACGCGATCAAGTCGCTCGCGTCCGAGGAGCGTCCCGTCGTCGGGAAGGCGCTCACCGCGTTCCAGTCGCGCGTCGAGGAGATCGTGGCCGAGCGCCGCGCGGCGTTGCAGGCCGCGGACCGCGAGCGGTCGCTGGCGCGCGACCGGCTCGACCTGACGGTCGGTGGCCACGGCCGCCGCCGCGGGCACCTGCATCTCGTCACGCAGGTGCAGCGCGAGCTCGAGGACGTGTTCGTCGGCCTCGGGTTCCAGGTCGCCGAGGGACCTGAGGTCGAGACCGACTTCTACAACTTCGAGGCGCTCAACATGCCGCCCGCGCACCCAGCGCGCTCGATGTGGGACACGCTCTACGTGAAGCTGGGCCGTCCCGAGCAGGTGATGCTGCGCACGCACACGTCACCGGTGCAGATCCGGGTCATGCAGTCGCGCACGCCGCCGATCTACACCGTCATGCCCGGTCGCTGCTACCGCAAGGAGACGCTCGACGCGCGTCACTCACCCGTGTTCCACCAGATCGAGGGCCTCGTGGTCGACAAGGGGATCACGTTCGGTGACCTCGCCGGCACGATCGAGGCGTTCACGCACGCGTACTTCGGGCCCGACAAGGAGTCGCGGCTGCGACCGTCGTACTTCCCGTTCACCGAGCCGTCGGCCGAGTTCGAGGTGACGTGCGTGTTCTGCGACGGCGCCGGTTGCGGTGTCTGCTCGCGGACGGGCTGGATCGAGCTCGGCGGCTGCGGGATGGTCGACCCGAACGTGTTCGAGGCCGTCGGTATCGATCCCGAGGAGTACTCCGGGTTCGC
Organism: Acidimicrobiia bacterium; assembly: GCA_035651955.1. Taxonomy (NCBI): domain Bacteria; kingdom Bacillati; phylum Actinomycetota; class Acidimicrobiia; species Acidimicrobiia bacterium. The sequence continues at coordinate 14,292 of DASRES010000074.1, read as the reverse complement.
GTTCGGGTTCGGGCTCGACCGCATGGCCATGGACCGCTTCGACGTCGACCACATCAAGACCTTCTTCGAGGACGACGTGCGCGTCCTCGAGCAATTCTGATGCTCGTTCCGCTCTCGTGGTTGCGCGAGTTCACGCCGATCGCGGCGTCGACGTCGGAGATCGTCGACGCGTGCAACCAGCTCGGCCTCGTCGTCGACGGCCTCGACGAGCCGGGGCGCGACGTGGAGGGCGTCGTCGTCGCGAGAGTCCTCGACGTGCGCGAGCACCCGAAGAGCACGAAGGGACTGACGCTCGTCGACGTGGACGCGGGCGGCACGACCACGACCGTCGTCTGCGGCGCGCGCAACGTCGCGCCCGGCGACGTCGTGCCCTACGCGCCGGTCGGTGCGCGCATCCCGGGGCTGACCCTGAAGCGCAAGCCCGTCGCGGGGATCGAGTCCGACGGGATGCTGTGCTCGGCGCGTGAGCTCGGGCTCGGGGACGACCACTCCGGGATCCTCCACCTCGACGACGACGCGCCCCTCGGCGCCGACGTGCGCGAGGTCCTCGGCCTCGACGACGTCGTCCTCGACCTCGACATCACGCCGAATCGTCCGGACGCGATGTCGATCGTCGGCGTCGCGCGCGACCTGGCGGCCGCCTTCAACACGCCGTTGCTCGTGCCCACCCCGCCGCCGAGCGAGGTCGGCGGCGACGTGCGCGGCATCTCGTTGTCGGTCGAGGCGCCCGGTGCGTGCCCGCGCTACGTCGCGCGCGTCGCGTCGGTGTCGCTCGGCCCGTCGCCCCGCTGGATGCAACGGCGACTCACCCTCGCGGGCATGCGCCCGATCTCGAACGTGGTGGACGTGACGAACTACGTGCTGCTCGAGCTCGGCCAACCGCTGCACGCCTTCGACCTCGATCGGCTCTCCGGGCGCGGCATCGTCGTGCGCGTCGCACGCGACGGCGAGCGGATGACGACGCTGGACGGTACGGAGCGCGTGCTGCAGCGCGAGGACCTCCTCATCTGCGACGCGGAGCGCGCACCCCAGGCGATCGCGGGGATCATGGGCGGCGGGTCGTCCGAGGTGACCGACTCGACGCGCGAGATCCTGCTCGAATCGGCGTACTTCGATCCCGTCGGGATCGGTCGCACGTCGAAGCGTCTCGGGCTGCGCACGGAGTCGAGCGCGCGGTTCGAGCGCGGCGTCGATCCGAACGGCGTGCTGCGCGCCGCCGACCGGGCGATCGAGCTCCTGGTCGACGTGGCCGCGGCCGATCCCGCGCCGGGAGCGTGCGACGAGTACCCGGCACCGATCGAGCCCCGCCGCATCACGATCCGCACGACGCGTGTGAACGCGTTGCTCGGCACCGAGCTCTCGGACGACGAGATCGGCGAGGCGCTGGTGCCGCTCGGCATCGACCTCGAGGGCAGCGGTGCGACGCGCACAGCCGTGACCCCGACGTTCCGTCCCGATCTCGAGCGCGAGGTCGACCTCGTCGAGGAGGTGGCGCGTCGCGTCGGCTACAACTCGATCGCGCGTCATGTTCCGAGCTCGGGCGAGCACGCCGGCGGGCTGACCGCGCGCCAGCACGAGCGCCGGCTCGTCGTCGACGTGCTCGTCGGCATGGGCTACGACGAGGCGTACACGCTGCCGTTGCTCGCGCCCGCGGACGTCGCCCGCGCCGGGCTGTCACCGGAGGGCGTCGAGCTCGAGAACCCGTTGCGCGCGGAGGAGTCGTTGCTCCGCCCGAGCCTGCTGCCGGGCCTGCTCGGCGCGGCCGCGTTCAACGCCGGGCACGGTCAGAGCGACCTCGCGCTCTTCGAGGTGGGGCACGTGTTCCTGCCGCCCGAAGGTGCGGGCCCGTTGCCCGACGAGCGCGACCGCGTCGCGGTGCTGCTGTCGGGCGCGCAACACCGTCGCCCGCACGAGCCCGATCGCCCGGTCGACGCGTTCGACGTCGTCGACGCATGGTGCGAGCTCGTCACCGCGCTCCACCTCGCCGACGCGCGGCTCGAGCCGGGGGAGTGGCCGTCGCTGCATCCCGCACGGGCGGCGGTCGCGTACGTCGACGGCGCGCCGATCGGGGCGCTCGGCGAGGTCGATCCCGACGTCGTCGCGCGCTTCTCGCTCGACGGGCCCGTCGTCGCGATGGAGCTCGAGCTGGACGCGCTGCTCGACGCGTCGCGCACGCGCCGGACGCTCCGGCCGGTGTCGCGGTATCCCGCGTCGAGCATCGACCTCGCGTTCGTCGTCGACGAGGCAACGCCCGCGGGCCATCTCCGCGCAACGTTGCGTCGCGCGGCCGGCGAGCTGGCCGAGTCGGTCGAGCTGTTCGACGTGTTCCGCTCGGACGCCATCGGCGCCGGTCGAAAGAGCCTGACGTGGTCGCTGCGGTTCCGCGCGCCCGATCGGACGCTGACCGACGCCGAGGTCGCCGAGATCCGGCAGCGATGCATCGACGCGGTCGTGACCGCGCACGGGGCCGAGCTACGCGGCTGAGCCGACGCGCTCCGTCCACATCTCGGCGGTCCGACGCGGGCATTGCCACGCACAGTGACGGCGCGTTTGCGGTTCGCGGTACACGAGCGGCGACGCGGGGTACGAGGCACTGCGAGCCGGTTCCGTCACGCCCGCAGGAGGCAGCGTGGGCGATCGCATCCTGGTCGTCTGTGGGCAGGGAGAGGCGCGGCACGCGGTGGCCGACGCGGTCGCACCGCTCGCCGTCACGCTCACCGAAGCCCGGGGCGTCGATCCCTTCGTCGTGCCGTTCGACCTCGCGATCCTCGACGGTGCCGCGCTCGACCGATGGTGGCGCCGCCTCGTGCAGCGGCGGTCGGAGGAGCACCCGGTGTTCCTGCCCGCGCTCGTGCTGACCGGCCGGCACGGAGCGGCTCTCGCGAGCAAGGCGTACGAAGGCGCGGTCGACGACGTCACGCCGACGCCCGTCGACCCGGTCGAGTTGCGCATCCGGATCACCACGTTGCTCCGCGCGCGCAACACGTCCCGCGAGCTCGAGACCCGGTTCCGCCCGCTGTTCGACCACGTGCCGGCGGGTCTGTTCCGCGCCGTGCTCCGCGGCGACGACCTGTTCGTCGTCGACGCCAACCCGTTCGTCGCGTCACTCCTCGACAACGGCCACCTCGCGATGCGACGTGACGACGCGCGCGCGCTCGCACGACGGCTGCGCGTCTCCGGTGTCGTACGCGAGCTGCGCACGGACGTGCGACGCACCGACGGCGCACGCATCCCCGTCATCGTCGCGGCGCGAGTCGCGCCCGACGGCCGCGAGACGTTCGTCGACGGTGCGGTCCACCCGGTCGGCGACACCCACGTCCCGCCCGCCGTCGAGCTCCTCGCCCATGCACGTCGCCGTCGCGGGCGCGTGCAGCCCGTCAGCCCGGGGCCGCCGACGGCCTGACGCGCGACGCCGTGCCGACGGCGGCGACGCGGCCGCGGTCGTCGCGCACGTCGAATCGCGCGCGGTTGCCGTCCCGGCCGAGCTCGACCGCGGCGTCCACGGTCTGGTTCTCGACGACCATGCCGACGAAGCGCGCCGAGAACGTGCCGGAAGCGAGGAGCTCCTCGCCCCACTCGTCGAGCACGATCCCGTACGCGGGCCCGCACACCTGCATGCCCTGCGCGACGAGGCCCGGCATCCCGAGCCGGCGGGCCTCGTCGGGATCGGAGTGGAAGTTCCCGGCCCGTGAGTACGCGCGGAGCGCCGCGGCGTCGAGGTGGAGCGTCCGGTGGCGCGCGTCCGGCGGGACCGGGTCGGGAGCCGGCCGCGCGGCACCGCTTCCCGGTTGCGCCGCGGGTGCGCGGGCGGTCGTGAACGTCGCGGTGCTCTCCCACAGCGGCTCTCCCGCGGCGCCGGCGATCGTCGCGGTCACGACCGCGTACTCACGTCCCCGGCGCGCGACGCGTTCGGTCACCGTGCCGGCGACCTGCAGCGGATCACCGGCCGTGCCGACGGCCCGGCTCGTGAGCGTCTGCTCGGTGTGCAGCAGCGCCTCACCGACCGTCTGCTGAACGAGCAGCACGGTCAAGTTCGCCGCGATCGGCGGGTAGAGCGCCCCGCGTCGCAGCAGCGGGTGGTCGACGCCCGCGGCCGTCCAGTAGCGCTCGTTCGCGGCGGGCGACACCGTGACCTCGAGCACCGGGAAACGGTCGCCGACCTCCAGGCCGGTGAGGACGTTTGCATTTCTATTCACGATGTTGAATAGAATAGCGGCGTGAGCACGTACCGGGCCGGGATCGTCGGCGCTTCGGGGTACGCGGGCGCGGAGCTGCTCCGGCTGCTCGCCGCCCACACCGACGTCGACGTCGCGCACGTGACCGGGGCGAGCAGCGCGGGTGCGACGGTCGCGTCGCTGTACCCGTCGCTCGCGGCCGCCTACCCGCAGCGGTCGTTCGCGGCGTTCGAGCCGGGGGACCTCGCCGGCCTCGACATCGTGTTCGTCGCGCTCCCGCACGGCGAGTCGCAGCAGCTCGTCCCCGACCTCGTCGGCAAGGTCGACCATGTCGTCGACCTCGGTGCCGACTTCCGGCTCCCGGCCGCCGCGTACGAGCAGTGGTACGGCGCGCGGCACTCGGCGCCCGAGCTGCTCGACGAGTTCGCCTTCGGCCTGCCCGAGCTGTTCCGCGACGACGTGCGCGCGCACGCGCACGTTGCCGCGCCGGGCTGCTACCCGACGGCGACGGTGCTGGCGCTCGCGCCGCTCCTCGCCGGCGGGCTGGTCGAGCCGACGGGCATCGTCGTGAACGCGGTGTCGGGCGTGTCGGGGCGCGGTCGCGGGCTGTCGGCGCCGAGCCTGTTCTCCGAGGCCGACGGCAACGTGAACGCGTACGGCTTGCTCGACCATCGTCACACCGCCGAGATGGAGCTCGCGCTCGGACGCGTCGCGGGGAGCGACCTGCAGGTGCTCTTCACGCCCCATCTCGTCCCGATGACGCGCGGCATCCTCGCGACGTGCTACGCCCGGCCCGCGGTCGACGGGCTGTCGAGCACGTCGCTGCTCGCGCACTACCGCGACTTCTACGCCGGCGAGCCGTTCGTCGTGGTGCTCGACGAGCCGCCGGCGACGAAGGCGACGTTCGCGTCGAACGCCGCGCACGTCACCGTGCGCTTCGACGCGCGGACGGGCACCGTGCTCGCGCTGGGCGCGATCGACAACCTGGTAAAGGGCGCGTCGGGCCAGGCGATCCAGGGCGCCAACCTCGTCCTCGGTCTGCCGGAGACGGCGGGCCTGAGCAACGTCGGGATCCTGCCGTGAGCGTCACCGCCGCGCGGGGGTTCGTCGCGGGCGGGCTCGCGTGCGGCATCAAGGATTCGGGCGCGCCCGACCTCGCGATCGTCGCGACCGCGGACGCGCGCGCGGTACCGGCCGCGGGCGTGTTCACCTCGAACCGCGCGACGGCCGCGCCCGTGCAGGTGAGCCGCGCGCACCTGGCCGCGACCCCGCACGCCGCGGCGGTCGTGCTGTCGTCGGGCAACGCGAACGCGGCGACCGGTGAGCAGGGACGCCGCGACGCGACGCGCATGTGCGAGCTGACCGCGGACGGGCTCGGGTGCACGACGCAGGACGTGCTCGTGTGCTCGACCGGCCTGATCGGCATCCCGATGCCGATGCACGCGCTCGAGGCCGGCATCCCGAAGCTGACGTCGTCGCTGAACGGTTCGGACGCCGCCGCGGAGGCGATCCTCACCACCGACACCGTGCGCAAGGAGGCGGTCGCGCCCGTCAGCGGTACCGCGGCGGTGGTCGGCGGCATGGCGAAGGGTGCCGCGATGCTCGCTCCGTCGATGGCGACGATGCTCGCGGTCCTCACGACCGACGCGGCGGTGGACGCGCCCGCGCTCCACGACGCGCTCACGCGCGCGGTCGACGTGTCGTTCAACCAGCTCTGTGTCGACGCGTGCACGAGCACGAACGACACGGTCCTCGTGCTCGCGAACGGCGCGACCGGCGAGTCGCCGTCGCACGATGCGCTCGTCGACGCGATGACCATCGTGTGCGCGTCCCTCGCCGAACAGATGGCCCGCGACGCCGAGGGCGCGACCAAGCTCGCGCGCGTCGTCGTACGCAACGCCGCGAGCGTCGACGACGCGCGTCGCGCCGCGCACGCCGTCGCGCGCAGCCAGCTCGTGCAGTGCTCGCTCAATGGGAGCGATCCGTACTGGGGACGCGTGCTGTCGGAGCTGGGCGCGAGCGGCGCGCAGCTCGATCCCGAGGCCGTCGACATCGCGTACGGGTCCGTCGTCGTCTGCCGCAACGGGATCGCGGCCGGGCACGACGCCGCCGCGCTCGCGCAGACCATGCAGGCCCGCGAGATCACGATCGAGTGCGACCTGCACCGTGGTGACGGCAACGCGACCGTCCTGACCACCGACCTGAGCCACGGCTACATCGACGAGAACCGGCGGACGTCGTGACGTCGCCGCAGGAGCGGGCGACGGTCCTCGCCGAGGCGTTGCCGTACATCCGCGAGTTCACCGGTTCGACGATCGTGGTCAAGTACGGCGGCCACGCGATGGACGATCCCGGGCTCGCCGACCTGTTCGCGCGCGACATCGTGCTCATGCGGCTCGTCGGCATGAATCCCGTCGTCGTGCACGGGGGCGGGCCGCAGATCAGCCAGCTGATGCGCAGGCTCGGCAAGGAGCCCGAGTTCGTGGACGGCCTGCGCGTGACCGACGCGGAGACGGTCGACATCGTCCGCATGGCGCTCGTCGGGAAGGTGAACCGCGAGGTCGTGGCGTCGGTGAACCGGCACGGCTCCTACGCGGTGGGACTCTCGGGCGAGGATGCCGGCCTGCTCACTGCGGTTGCACGCGACGAGCGGCTCGGCTTCGTGGGCGACGTCGGCAAGGTCGACCCGTCGATCCTCGAGCGCCTCATCCGCGAGGAGCTGATCCCGATCGTCGCGACGGTGGGCGTCGACGACGACGGACAGCCCTACAACGTCAACGCGGACGCGGTCGCCGGCGCGATCGCGGAGTCGCTGGGCGCGCGCAAGCTCGTGTACCTCACGAACGTCGCGGGCCTGTACACCGACTACCCGGACGAGTCGACGCTCGTGTCGCAGATCGACACGCGCGGACTCGAGGAGCTGCGCGAGCGTGGCGTCTTCGACGAGGGCATGATCCCGAAGGTCGAGTCGTGCATCGCCGCGCTGCGCAACGGTGTCGCGAGCGCGCACGTCCTCGACGGTCGGGTCCCGCACGTGCTGCTGCTCGAGCTGCTCACGCGGGAGGGGATCGGGACCATGGTGACGCCGTGAGCGAGCAATTCGACGAGCTCGCCGCCTTGGACGCGCAGCACGTGATGCAGACCTACGCGCGCCTGCCGGTGACGTTCGTGCGCGGCGAGGGTCTGAAGCTGTGGGACACCGAGGGTCACGAGTACCTGGACTTCCTCGCCGGCCTCGCGGTCGTGGGCCTCGGCCACGCCCACCCCGAGGTCGCCGACGCGATCGCGGACCAGGCGCGGACGCTCGTGCACGTCTCGAACCTCTACGGCAACGCGCTGCAGCCGCCGCTGGCCGCGACGCTCGACCGGCTGCTCGGCGGCGGTGGGCGGGTGTTCTTCGCCAACTCCGGCGCGGAGGCGAACGAGTGCGCGATCAAGTTGGCCCGTCGCCACGGCCAGCTGCACGGCGGTCCCGAGCGGTACCACGTGCTGTCGGCATACGCGTCGTTCCACGGCCGGACGCTCACGACGCTCGCGGCGACCGGCCAGCCACAGAAGCAGGAGACGTTCCAGCCGTTGCCGTCCGGGTTCCGCCATGTCCCCTTCGCGGACGTCGGCGCGCTCGCCGCCGCCATGGACGAGCGTGTCTGCGCGGTGATGCTCGAGCCCGTCCAGGGCGAGGGCGGCGTGCAGCCCTCACCGCCCGGCTACCTCGAAGCGGTGCGCGCGTTGTGCGACGAGCGCGAGGCGCTGCTCGTGATGGACGAGGTGCAGACCGGCCTCGGCCGTACGGGCAAGTGGTTCGGGTTCGAGCACGCGCACGGCGTCCGGCCCGACGTCGTCACGATGGCGAAGGCCCTCGGCAACGGCATGCCGATCGGCGCGTGCTGGGCCGACGCGCAGGTCGCGACCGCGCTTCGCGCCGGCGACCACGCGAGCACCTTCGGCGGTCAGCCGCTCGCCGCCCGCGCCGCGCTCGCCACGCTCGCCGTCATGGAGCGCGACGACCTCCCGGGGCACGCCGAGCGGGCCGGCAAGCACCTGTCCGAGGCCCTCCGCGCGCTCGACGCGGTCGACGAGGTGCGTGGCCTCGGCCTCCTGCTCGCCGCGGAGCTGCGCGGCTTCGACGCGAAGGACGTCGCGCAGCGTTGCCTCGACGCCGGCCTGATCGTCAACGCCGTCACGCCGACGGCGCTGCGGTTCGCGCCGCCGCTGGTCGTCACCGACGACGAGATCGACGCCGCGGTCGCGATCCTCGCGAAGGTCCTGTCATGAACTTCCTCGACGTCGACGACCTCGACCCCGCTCGGCTCGCGGGTGTTCTCGACCGCGCGACCGCGTGGAAGCGCGATCCTGCGTCCATCGCACGCGTGCTCGACGGTCACGGCGTCGCGCTCATGTTCGAGAAGCCGTCGGCGCGCACCCGCTCGTCGAGCGAGATGGCCGTGATCGGCCTCGGCGGCCACCCGGTCTACGTGCGCGCCGACGAGGTCGGCCTCGACACGCGCGAGACCGTCGAGGACGTCGCGCGCACGCTGGCCTGCTACTGCTCGGTGCTCGCGGCGCGCGTGTTCGACCACGAGACGCTCGAGCGCATGGCCGCCGCCGTCGACGTGCCCGTCGTGAACCTGCTCTCCGATCGTGCGCACCCGTGCCAGGCGATCGCCGACGTGCTGACCGTGCGCGAGGAGCTCGGCTCGCTCGAGGGCCGGCGCGTCGTGTTCGTCGGCGACGGGAACAACGTTGCGGCGTCGCTCGCGCTCGCGGCCGCGTTGACCGGCATGGAGCTCGTCGTCGCGTCGCCGCCCGGCTACGAGCTCGACGACGACGTCGTCGAACGGGCCCGCAACCTCGGTGGTGCCGTGGACGTGTCCCACGACCCACTCGACGCGGTCAAGAACGCGGACGTCGTGTACACCGACGTGTGGACGTCGATGGGACAGGAGGACGAGGCCGCCGTCCGGCGTACGGCCTTCGCCGGGTTCTGCGTCGACGAGACGATGATGGCCGCGACCGGCAACGACGCGCTGTTCCTGCACTGCCTCCCCGCGCACCGCGGGGAGGAGGTGAGCGCGGAGGTGATCGACGGGCCGCGCTCGCGCGTGTGGCAGCAGGCGGCGAACCGCATGCACGCGGCCCGTGCGTTGCTGCCCGAGCTGCTGGAGCGCTGACGTGGCGACGCTCGGGAAGCCGCAGCGCCAGCACCGCATCTCCCGCCTGCTCGAGGAGCAGCCGGTGTCGAGTCAGGTGCAGCTGGTCGAGCTGCTGGCCGCGGAAGGCGTCGTCGCGACGCAGGCGACCGTGAGCCGCGACCTCGAGGAGCTCGGCGCGGTGAAGGTTCGCATCCCGGGTGGTTCGATGGCGTACGCGATCCCCGAGCACTCGAAGGACCGTCCCGCCCCGGACGACCACCTGCGCCGGCTGATGGGCGACTTCGTGGTCGAGGTCGCGCACAGCGGCAACGTCGTCGTGTTGCGGACGCCGCCCGGCTCCGCGCACGTGATCGGCTCGGCGATCGACCGGGCCGGGTTCCAGGAGGTGCTCGGCACCGTCGCGGGCGACGACACGTTGCTCGTCGTCTGCGCCGAGCAGGCGGACTGCGGGGCGCTCGCCGAGCGTCTCGGCGCGCTGAGCGGACTGTAGGGAGAGGAACGCCATGCCGAGGCGGGTTGTCCTTGCGTACTCCGGCGGTCTCGACACGTCGGTGGCCGTGCGCTGGATGCAGGAGAAGTGGGGCGTCGAGGTCATCGCGCTCGCCGCGAACGTCGGCCAACCGCGTGCCGACGCCGGGATGAGCGGCGAGGACTTCGAGGCGATCCGGCAGCGCGCGCTCGCGGCCGGCGCGGTCGATGCGAAGGTCGTCGACGTGCGGGCCGAGTTCGCCGACGAGTACGTGCTGCCCGCGTTGCGCGCGCACGCGCTGTACGAGGGGCGCTACCCGCTCGTCTCCGCGCTGTCGCGACCGGTGATCTCGAAGCACCTCGTCGCCGCGGCGCGCGAGTTCGGTGCCGACGCCGTCGCGCACGGCTGCACGGGCAAGGGCAACGACCAGGTGCGCTTCGAGCTGTCGGTGCGCGCCCTGGCACCCGACCTCGAGGTGCTCGCACCCGTTCGCGAATGGGGCTTCACCCGTGAGGACGCGATCGACTACGCGCAACGCTTCGGCCTGCCGCTGACCGTCACGAAGGAGAAGCTGTACTCGGTCGACGAGAACCTCGTCGGTCGTGCGATCGAGTGCGGCGTGATGGAGGATCCGTGGGTCGCGCCGCCGGCGGGCGTCTACGAGATCACGCGTGACGCCGTCGACGCGCCCGCGGAGCCGCGTGATCTCGTCGTGCGGTTCGAGGCCGGTGTGCCGGTCGCGCTCGACGGGCTGGTGATGCCGTTGCACGAGATGCTGACGACGTTGAACGACACCGTCGGCGCGTACGGGTTCGGCCGCATCGACATGGTCGAGAACCGGCGCGTCGGCATCAAGAGCCGAGAGACCTACGAGTGCCCCGGCTCGCTCGCGCTCATCGCCGCCCACGCTGATCTCGAGTCGATCACGCTCGAGCGCGACCTCGCGCGCGAGAAGTCGCGTCTCGAGCCCCGCTACGCGGAGCTCGTGTACGACGGCCTGTGGTTCTCGCCGTTGCGGCGCGCGTTCGACGCGTTCGTCGACTCGGCGCAGACGGACGTGACCGGCGATGTGCGGCTGCGCCTCGAGCCCGGCCGCTGCTTCCCGAACGGCCGCCGTGCGGACCGCGGCCTCTACGACTACGCGCTCGCGACGTACGACGCCGCGGACTCGTTCCGTCACGAGGACGCGGCCGGGTTCGTGCGGTTGTGGGGGCTGTCGGTCGAGACGTGGTCGCGCCGGCAGGGGCCCGGGCGCGACCGGCAGGGCTGACGTGGCGGACAAGGAGGCGCGCCCGCTCTGGCACGGGCGTTTCCAGGAGGGGCCGTCCGAGGACCTGCTCGAGTTCACGGTCAGCCTCGAGTACGACCGCGCGCTCGCGCGGGACGACCTGGTGGGGTCGCGGGCGCACGTCGCGATGTTGGAGAAGGTGGGTCTCATCGCGCCGGACGAGAAGGCGATGCTGCTCACCGCGCTCGCGCGCGTCGAGGAGGAGCTCGAGTCGGGGACGTTCGCGTTCGCGCCGACCGACGAGGACATCCACACCGCGATCGAGCGGCGGGTCACCGATCTCGCCGGTCCGGCCGGCGCGAAGCTCCACACGGGCCGGAGCCGCAACGACCAGGTCGCGCTGGACCTGCGCCTGTGGCTGCGTCGTGAAGGGCGGGCCATCGTGGCCGCGATCCACGAGCTGCAGGAGGTGTTGCTCGGCCGGGCCGACGAGGTGGAGGACGCGTACCTGCCCGGGTACACGCACCTGCAGCGCGCGCAGCCGGTCCTCCTCGCGCACCACCTGCTCGCGCACGTGTGGGCGCTCGCGCGCGACGTCGACCGCTGGCGCGACGCGCTCGCGCGTGCCGACGTGTCGCCGCTCGGCGCGGGAGCGCTGGCCGGGTCGAGCCTGCCGCTCGATCCCGACGCCGTGGCGGCCGAGCTCGGGTTCGCGTCGCGGTTCCACAACTCGCTCGACGCGGTGTCGGACCGCGACTTCGTGGCCGAAGCGCTGTTCGCGGCGGCGATGACCCAGGTGCACCTGTCGCGGCTCGGCGAGGAGATCACGCTGTGGTCGAGCGACGAGTTCGGGTTCCTGCGCCTCGCGGACGCGTTCAGCACCGGCTCGTCGATGCTCCCGCAGAAGAAGAACCCGGACATCGCGGAGCTCGCACGCGGCAAGGCCGGCCGGCTCATCGGGCACCTCACGGGGTTCCTCGCGACATTGAAGGGCCTGCCGCTCGCATACGACCGCGACCTGCAGGAGGACAAGGAGCCGCTGTTCGACGCGTTGCGGACGTGTCGGCTCGCGTTGCGCGCCATCACCGGTCTGATGGGAACGGCGGTGTTCGATCTCGACCGCATGCGCGCGGCCGCGGACTCGGCCGCGTCGTCCGCCACGGACCTCGCCGAGCAGCTCGTGCGCCAGGGGCTGCCGTTCCGCGACGCGCACGCGATCGTGGGCGGGCTGGTGCGGCAGTCGCTGGAGCGTGGCATCCCGCTCGAGGAGCTGGTGTCGAACGAGCCCCGTCTCGGCCCCGAGGCGCTCGAGCTGTTGCAGCCGGGCGAGGCGGTGAAGCGCCGGTCGTCGCCGGGCGGCGCCGGCCCGTCGCCCGTCGCCCGACAGATGGAGGAGGCGCGCGCCCGTCTCGCCGAGCAACGCGGTTGGCTCGACGTGAACGAGCCGCACGCTCGGTGACGCGAGTCCTGCCCCGCTCGTTCTTCGCCGACGACGCGCTCGACGTCGCGCCGCAACTCCTGAACAAGCTGCTCGTGCACGACGACCCGTCCGGCGAGCGGCTCGCAGTGCGGCTCGTCGAGGTCGAGGCCTACCGAGGCGCGGAGGATCCCGGGAGTCATGCGTACCGCGGGATGACGCCGCGCAACCGCACGATGTTCGGTCCGGCCGGTCACCTGTACGTGTACTTCAGCTACGGCGCGCACTGGTGCATGAACGTCGTGTGCGGACCGGACGGCGTGGCGAGCGCGGTGCTGCTGCGCGCGGGCGCGCCCGTCGAAGGGATCGAGCTCATGCGCAAGCGGCGCGTGCGTGCTCGTCGCGACCGCGACCTGTGCTCGGGTCCCGGCAAGCTGACCCAGGCTCTCGGCATCGACCGCTCGTTCGACGGCGCGGATCTCGTGCGCGGCGCGCTCCGTGTCGTCGACGACGGCGTCCCACCGCCTTCGCGGCCGGGCGTCTCGACCCGGGTCGGGCTCGGCGCGGGACGCGGCGAGACGCATCCGTGGCGGTTCTTCGTTTCCGGCGACCCGAACGTGAGCCGCGGCCCGATCGCCGGCTCGGTCCTGCGCATGTCGTGACCCGCCACCCGGTCAGCTCGTGTCGTGCTTCGGCCGGTTCTTGGGATGGTCGGGATGGTCGGGCGGGACGATGGCGCGTTTGCCGGTGCCGTCGACGAGAGCCCAGCCGTCGCGGTGTTTCAGGTGATGGTGGAAGCTGCACAGCGGGTCGAGCTCGTCCAGCTTGGTGTGCTTGGTGCTCGCCCACGGTTCGCGGTGGTCGAACTCGATGCGGGTCCGGGTGCAGCCCTCGACGCGGCAGCACGGTGACTGCCACAGGAGCGCGATCTTCTGGGCGACCTTCGGCCCGCGGCCGAGGTGGGTGACGTTGGCGACGTCGTCGCCTTTGGTGATGACGAGCTTGAGGATGCTCTCGCCCAGCAGGTCGCGTGCCGTGCTGATCGGGACGGGTCCGAGGCGAGCCTGTCCGCTCGTCTGTGTAAGTGATCGTGGCGGTCGTGTTGTTCAGTCGAGGTGGATGCGGCCGGGGTAGTAGATCTCGAAGGCGTTGAGTGCGGCGATCCAGTGGTCGGCGTTGTTGCCGCGGTTGCCGGGTCGTCGTCCGGAGAGGTTCCGCACGCCGAGGTAGAGCAGTTTCATCAGCGCGTCGTCGTTGGGGAAGTGCCCGCGGTTCTTGGTGATCTTGCGGAGCTGGTAGTTGATGCTCTCGATCGTGTTCGTGGTGTAGAGCACGTAGCGGATCTCGGGCGCGAACGCGAGGAACGGGATGACGCGTTCCCAGTTGTCACGCCAGAGTTTCACGATCCCGGGGTAACGGTCGCCGTAGCCGGCGTCGAACGCGCGAGCGCGGCGGCGGCTTCGGTCTCGTTGACCGCCCGGTAGATGTTCTTGAGCTCGCTGGTGACGCGTCGGCGTTCCTTGTAGGAGCAGTAGCGCAACGACGCCCGGATGAGATGCACGATGCAGGTCTGCACGGTCGCGTCCGGCCACACCGCTTCGATCGCATCAGGCAGACCAGGCAGCCCGTCGCAACAGACGAAGATGACGTCTTCGACACCGCGGGTGCGCAACTCGCTCATGATCTTGAGCCAGAACTTGGCGCCCTCGGCGGTGTCGATCCAGATGCCGAGCACGTGCTTGATGCCTTCGACGTCGACACCGACCGCCAGGTAGGCGGCCTTGTTGCGCACGATCCCTTGGTCGCGGACCTTGCAGACGATCGCGTCGAGGAACATGACCGGGTAGATC